>JBGPYM010000302.1:0-3381 GCA_041493205.1 Bacteroidota bacterium | reverse complement strand
CCCGAGATCCGCTAACGCGGTCATCATGGAGATGAGGGAGAGAATCAGCGCCAGTATCCCGAAATCCTCCACGCCCAGAGTCCGTCCGTAAATGGCCGACGAAGCTGCGCCGAGGAGGGCCGTCGCCGCCGATGCCGATCCGACCCAGGCAGTATTCCCCACCGTCCGCGAATTGAGCACCCGGGTGATCAGGGGGACGATCTCACCGCGAATTCGCTCAGGAAAGATTGAAGAATACCACGGAGTCACAGGGAGACAGAGGGATATTTATTGGATGTTCATTTCTTGAACTCAATTGCTTCTCTTCTCAGCGTCTCTGTGCCTCTGCGGTGTATCCTCTGAGAGAGCCGCAAGCATGGAGCCTGCAAGGGTTTTCCAGGAGTGTTGCCGGGCTACCTCCCGCCGCCGATCCCGCACGGGGCCATCTCCTTCTTTAATCGCCTTCGCAACGGCGGCTGCGAATTCTTCCTTCCCGTTGGCAATCCAGAGCAACCCCTTTTCCCTGAACTGCTCCAGCTCATGGAGCGGCGACGAGACCACCGGTTTCCCGAGTGCAAAGTATTCAAAAATCTTCACCGGGTTCGTGGTGCTCGACACGGGTCCGGTGAGAAAAGGGATCATGCAAACGTCGAATGCGTTGACGTAGGCGGGAATATCGTGATAGTCCTTCCGGCCCGGGAAGACTACGTTTCTCATCCGCCGGAGGTGTTCGATACGGAACTCGAAGTCAATCGGTCCGACCAGGACAAATGAAATCCCCGGCATCCTTCCCGCGATGAATTCCAGCAGGTCGTAATCCATCCAGTCGCGCAATACCCCGACGTACCCCACGATCGGGCGCTGCACCGCTGCAAGGTCCGTGGGAATCTCTCCGGCACCGACACGGCTCTGAAAGAATTCATAGTCGACGCCGTTCGGGACCCTGAGGAGCGGGATGCTTTTCGTTTTCAGCCGGAGGCTCTCCTCCAGCTTCTCAGCGGTGACATACACAGCCTCGGTCATTCCAAGGAGCCGGCGCTCGTATTCCATTATCCGCTCGGCAGATCCGCGCCCTGAAAAAAGCGTGATATCGTCTATGCAGTCGTACGTTATCTTTGAGAAATCCCCCTTCTCGAGGACCAGCCCCCAGAGTGGATTCTCGACAATCGCGATCGACTCCTCACCCTTTCTCATCCGGTTAAATACACGCTGGATGAGCGTCTGCCGGTACACCGACGCATTGAATCGCTCCAGCAGACCGGAATCAACCCTGTTATTGGGGATGATGAACGGCATGCCGACGATTCTCATTCCGCTCTGCTGAGTTCCGTTCCTCTCCAGAGGCCGGGGCTTGCGATGGAGGCCAGGGATCAGAGAGGCGAGCAGGCCAAGGAACAGATACCAGAGCGATCGAACGGCGAGAAGAAAGAGCCCTTTCTTCCTGCCGGAGAGGTACTCCGACAATCCGCACGGCTCGATGAATGTTACCGGGATTCCGAGAGCGACAAACTGGTCTGCAAGCTTCTGCGGCCGCTGATGAAGGAAAGAATACGGTATGGGCGAGAATAGATAGACGTGCAATTTCTCTGGGCCTCTGTGTCTCTGCGGTGATCGCTATTTCATGTTCTTCAAGGTCCGCACAATGCGGCCTGCAGCTTTACCGTCGCCGTACGGGTTATGCGCCCTGCTCATCGCGAGATACGCCTTCCGGTTCTTGAGAAGCCGCTCGGTTTCGGCGACGATCTTTTTCTCGGACGTGCCGACAAGCCGCACGGTACCCGCTTTGACGGCCTCCGGCCGTTCAGTGTCGTGCCGCATTACCAGCACCGGCTTCCCGAGCGACGGCGCCTCTTCCTGCACTCCGCCGGAGTCCGTCAGTATGATCGTACTCCGGTCCATGAGGAACACGAACGGGAGATACGGCTGCGGTTGCAGCAGATGGACGTTGGTCAGTCCGCTTAAGATTGCGCGCACGGGCTTCTGCACGTTCGGATTCAGATGAACCGGATAGACAATCTCAATGTCGGGATGCCTCCGGGCGATGGTCCTTATCGCCCTGCAGATGCTCAAAAACCCTTCACCGAAGTTCTCGCGCCTGTGCCCCGTGATCAGCACCATTCTCCTGCGGAAATCGATCCCGGGAAAAAGCTTCACAAATCGCGAGCGATGAGCAGTAACCCGCTTGCGGACATGAAAGAGCGCGTCGATGACCGTGTTGCCGGTGACGATGACACGCGACGACTTGATCCCTTCGCGGAGCAGGTTCAGTCTCGATTGCGGCGTCGGCGCAAAGTGGATGTCCGCGAGATGCGAGGCGATCACCCGGTTGATTTCTTCGGGGAAGGGACTCCGCTTCTTCCATGTGCGAAGACCCGCCTCAACGTGCCCCACGGGGACCCCGGCATAAAAGGCAGCCAGGGAGGCGGCCATCACGGTTGTTGTATCTCCCTGTACCAGCATGATATCCGGACGCTCCTTCGCCAGGACCTTCTTTGTCCCGAGAAGCACCCGCGCGGTGACGTCTTCGAGAGATTGTCCCCGCTGCATGATGTTCATGTCGTGGTGCGTACGAATATGGAACAGGGAGAGGACCTGGTCGAGCATCTCGCGGTGCTGGGCGGTGACGCACACGCGCGTACGGAAGCGTGCGGGGTACCGTTGCAGCTCGTGGATGACGGGGGCTAGCTTGATCGCTTCAGGTCGGGTACCGAAGACGACGAGGACCTTCATGCGGGTGCTCACGCTGAACGGTCACCGCCCTGTTCGTTCTGGGAGACCTGCGGAGCAGGGTCCTTCTTGCGGAGTCTGACGAGCCGGATGCGCCGCTGGCTCTTCTTCATGATCGTAAAGGAGAGATTGTCGTATGTGATTTCCTCGCTTACTTCCGGAATTCTGCCGGCAAGTTTGTGGAGCAGTCCGCTGATCGTCTCGTACTCCCCTTCCAGGGGCACTTCGGCCTGAAACCGCTCGTTGAAATCCTTGATGGGCATGCGTGCGTTGACCAGGAATGTCCCGTCGGCCGACTGTTCCACGTCCTTCAGTTCATCGTCGTATTCGTCGTGGATTTCCCCGACGATTTCCTCAAGGATGTCCTCCATCGTGACGATCCCCTGCGTGCCGCCGAACTCGTCGACGACGATCGCCATGTGCAGTTTCCGCTGCTGGAGGTCGCGCATCAGCCGGCTGATTTTGGTCGTTTCCGGGACAAAGAATGCCGGCCGGATGATGTCCTGGAGGATGATCACATCCCTGTATTCCATGAGACCAAGGAGATCTTTCGTATAGATCAGCCCGATGACGTTGTCGATCGTCCCTTTGTAGACCGGGAGGCGCGAATACCCTTCTTCCAGCACGGTCTTGATGATCCGCTCCCTCGGCATATCAATGCCGACTGCCACGATG
>JBGPYM010000184.1:0-6580 GCA_041493205.1 Bacteroidota bacterium | reverse complement strand
GCGCTCTCCCAGCTGAGCTACAGCCCCGCAATAATCGACAATTGTCAACTAAATATACGGAATAAGCGGGCTAAAATCAATCCCGCTGATGCACCCTTGAATCTCCTCCCTGCATTCAGTACTTTACGGGGAAAGGCTCGTTGGTCACATCCAGGCATTCCACATGAAAGAGCTCGGCAAGGCATTCAGTTCCCCCTTCAAGGACCCCGCATGGGTCTCCAAATTCATCATCGCCGGTCTGTTCATCCTTCTGAGTCTGTTCGTCATCGGCATCCCCATCATCGTCGGCTACCTCATCCACGTCACCCAGCGGGTGATGCGCCGCGAAGAGCACCCGCTCCCTCCCTGGACCGATATCGGCATCATGTTCGTCACCGGGTTCAAGTACTGCGTGGTCTACCTCATTTATCTCCTCCCGGTCTTCATTCTCATCATTCCGATGATCGGTATTGCGGCGGCAAGCGAGCTGGCCGATTCGCCCGATGTGGTCGGCGTCTTTGCGACCGTCTATCTTTTCGCCTTCACGCTGCTGATCATTCCGTACAGTTTGATCCTCACGGCCATCATGCCCATCGTGGCCTACCGGTTCGCCGAACGGGAGAAAATCGGGGATGCGCTCGACATCGGGAGAATTCTCCGTGACTTCAAGCTGAACTGGCAGAACACCCTTATCGTCGCGCTTATCGCGGTGGGGATTCAGTCGTTTGCGTTTATCGGCATCATCTTCCTGATTATCGGCGTCATCTTCTCCATTTTCTACTCGTACCTGGTCACCGCATACATGCACGGGATCCTGTACCTCGAACTTCCCGCAGAGGAACGGAGGAGTGCGGCCTGAATGCACCGTGCGGTGCTTCTTTCCCTCTCCGTCGCGTTGTTGCTCTGGCCGGGCTGCAAGGACACGAACGCGCCCGGCAACGGTGACAGCCCTTCCAACGTGGTATTCCCGGTTCGGGATGTCAGTTACTCGGTTCAAGTCCAGCCGCTGTTCAATCAGGCGTGTAATTTCGGAGGGTGCCACGACAACGGGCAGCATCAGAGTCCGTTGCGGCTCACGGAGTACGGCTTTGCGGTCCTTACGGTGCCGGGGGTCGTCGTGGCAGGAAACCCGGACGGGAGCACGCTCGTCCTCAGGATCGAGGGTCTGGGGGCCCGCATGCCTCCGCCTCCCGGCAACCCACTCAATCAGAACCAGATTAACGGCATCCGCACCTGGATTGTCGAAGGGGCAAAGAACAACTGACCCTGCACCCGCGCGTCACCGCCCCGACCGCGGGTCCCTACCCCAGTGAAGTTTTCTCCGCAGGACGTCGAAGTATGTCGTATCGGTCCGCCGCACCAGCCTGACGGGAAATTCCGCTTTCCTCATGGTGATCTCCGCGGGGGGCTGCAGGAGCGCCTCTTCCTGTCCATCCGCCGAGAGCAGGATCTCTTCCGAGTCGGTACGTGCGACGACCCGCACAACGCTCGTTTCCGGAACAATCAGAGGTCTGCCGCTCAGCGTGTGCGGCGAAATGGGAGTGATACCGAACACCTTGCTCGTCGGCGTGACGATCGGCCCGCCGTTTGAGAGCGCGTAGGCGGTTGATCCGGTGGGTGTTGCGACGATGAGCCCGTCACCCCGGTATGTCACCGCGAACGCGTCGTCAATGTAGGTCTCCACGTCGATCATGCGAGACGACCGGGACTTGTCGACGACGATCTCGTTGATCGCATAGATGGTCTTCCCCGGCAGGGCCTCGCTTCGCGCTTCCAGGACGAGTCGTTCTTCGACGACGTACTTGTTCGCGAGAATGTCGCCGATCGCCCTCTCGAGCTCGCCCGGGGCGAGAGCGGCCAGGAATCCGAGCTTCCCGAGGTTGACGCCCAGGATGGGCGTCGCGCGGCGCCCGACAGCGCGCGCCGCCTGCAGGATGGTTCCGTCACCCCCGAACGCGATGACCATGGAAGCGCCATCCAGGCACGCCTCACGGCTGCGGACATGCCCCGACATGCCGGCCGTCGACCGGCCCGCCAGCAACGGTGCAAGGGCATCTTCCACCGCAAAATCGAGGCTTGATCCCCGGAGCTGCGACAGCAGAAGTTCAAGGGCGTCCCCCAACCCCTCTTTCCCGACGTTCCCCACAATCGCGAATTTCATGATGCAGGCGCACCTCCTGTCTTCGGCGGATCGGGCTTGTTGACTTCGTCCACGAAATTAAGCCGCAACTCCTGCAGGATCTGATCGAGCATTTTCGCCTCGTCCGGCGAGAGGTTGCCCTGTGTACGGACCCGGAGCATTTCGAGCATGTCGATCATCCCCTGTGCCGCCGGTAGCTCACGCTCCACGCTGTTGGTCATGGGGTTTTTGATTTTGCCCATATGCTGCATTGCACCGGCATGAAGCATGAGTGTCAGTTGCACAAACAACGCGGCCTGTTTCTCAGAGGGGTCCATGGTGGTCCTTTGCCGTATGAGTGTCCCTGCTCAGTTCCCAGAGCTTTGCGTACTTTGTGAAGACATAGGCGGATGACGCCACACACAGGATGAAGCCGTGAATCCCGTCCAGAAATCCGCGCCGGACGACATACATTTTGAGAAACTGAAATGCCGGACGCAGGATGACGTCGGCAAGACGAAATTTCCGTCCCGCGGCGCGCATATCCTGCGCCGCAAGGGATGTGTACGTGTTGAATTTGGCGAAGTAATGCTGAAGATCGGGGTCCGTGAAATGCAGCAGATCGTTCTGGAGTACCCTGACGGCGCCGTTGAGCACGAGCTGCTCATGGACGTTGGTTTCGCTGAACCGACCTTTCCCCCTCCTGAACAGGCGGGTCACCCTCGACGGGTACCAGCCGCAATGCCTGATCCACTTCCCGCAAAAGTATGCACGGCGCGCCACCTGATATCCGGCAATCGCGGCGGGATCCGCCGCGAGGATCCCTCGAATCTCCGCACCGAGCTCCGGCGGGACCCGTTCATCCGCATCAAGCCAGAGAATCCAATCGCTGTCGGAATGGTCGAGGCCCGCGTTTCGCGCGGCCCCGTACCCGCGCCACGAGACTGTGAGAATGTGGGACGTAACTCTGCCGGCGAGTTCGACGGTCCGGTCGGTGCTTCCCGAATCGACGACAATGATTTGGTCCGCCCAGCGCACGGTTTCAAGACATTCCGCAACGTTGCGTTCCTCGTTCAGCGTGATCACAATAACGGTGAGCGTGCCCATCATCCCCTCCCCTGCTCCGCCGCCGCCGCGTGCAGCCGCCCGGCTGCGAGCGTGAACCCCAGCGACACCCAGAGGAGGACGACCACTTCCTGGTCGCCGAAGCTCCATTCCGTCAGCCCGTTCACCTGAAATCCAACGAATACCGCCAGCGCACCGAGCGCGACCGATCCGGCAAACCAATCATCGCGGACTGTTCTGTACACCCTCCACTCCGTGATGAAGATCCGGACGAACATCGCCGCCACGGCGGCAAATCCGACGATGCCGAGCGTCACCAGCACATGCAGGGCAATGTTGTGCAGATGTCCCCATTCACCCGTATACCCGGGGGCCGCGTACTGCCGGAGGAGCTCGCCGAGATCGATGTCGCCGACACCGACGACCGGATGTGCGGCAAATATCCTGAGCCCGGTCTCCCAGAGGATCAGCCGCGAGGCATTTTCCGGATGGTGAATGTCGATGATGCTCTGGAGCCTGCCTGCAACGTACGGCGGGGCGAAGAGCAGCAGCGCGGCCACCAGAATGATGAAGGGGATCAGCAGTTTCCGGTTGCGCGCGAGGGCGATAAAAATGATCCCCGCCGCCGCAGCCAGGTACGCACCCCGGGTGACGGTCGCGTAAAGAGAAACCGCAACGGGGAGAAGCACGAGCGCCGCTGCCGCGCGTACCTTCGGCGGGGTCGCGCGATGCACGACGAACGGCAGAACGAGCAACAGGGCGATCATCATGAGTTCGGCGGTCGTCATATAGAACTGGAAGATCTCCAGCCGCGTGTTCTCGCCCGGCCCTCCTGTGACCAGTTTCAGCACACCCAGCAGCGCCACGATCCCGGCACTCCCGAGGAGCACCGCCACAGCCCTCTTCGCCGCCGTCACGCTTTCCAGCCGGCTCGCGAAAAAATACACAATGCCGATCAACAGCACGCGGCGCGCAACGAAGACCGCTTCCGCACGGTGCTCGGAAAACACCGTCGCAATCGCTTCCGCGATGCAGTACGCAAGGAAGTAGAAATCCAGGGGCGTCGCAACCACACCCCACCGGCGTTGCACGATCATAATGGCGATCCAGCTGATCGCCATCAGGCCGAGCGCGAGGGAATTGACGGCAATGGAAAAATACGTGGATGCCAGAAAAACGTACGCGGCGCCCGCTGTGAGAGGGACGAGTATTTTCATCGTCATACCCTGAACTGGAGCTGATACAGCTTCCTGTAGAGACCGCGCGATTTTCTGATGAGATCTTTGTGCCTGCCGCTCTCCACGATCCTTCCCCCTTCAAGGACGACAATCCGGTCCGCATGCTGGATGGTCGAGAGCCGGTGTGCGATCACGATAGACGTGCGGCCCGACATGAGCCGTTCAATCGCCTGCTGCACCAGGATTTCGGATTCCGTGTCGAGTGCTGAAGTGGCTTCGTCCAGAATCAGGAGAGGAGGGTTCTTGAGGATCGCGCGCGCAAGCGACAACCTCTGGCGTTCGCCTCCTGAAATTTTCACCCCCCGTTCACCGATCACCGAGTCGTAGCCGTGCGGCATTTCCATGATGAAATTGTGCGCGTTGGCCGCCCGTGCCGCGGCCATGATCAGGTCGAGCGGGCACTCCTCAAGACCGTACGCGATATTGTTGCGGACCGAATCATTAAACAGGATCGTTTCCTGCGTGACAATGCCGATCTTGTCTCTGAGGGATCTGAGCCGGACGTCGCGCAGGTCGATGCCGTCAATGAGAATCCGTCCCCCGGTCGGGTCGTAAAACCGGGGAAGCAGATCGATCAGAGTCGATTTTCCCGCCCCGCTCGGTCCCACCACCGCAAGGACCTCCCCCTTCCTGATGCGAAGGGTAATCCCGGTGAGGACCTGTTCGCCCTCCGCATACTGGAATCCCACCCCGTCGTACCGGATGTCATGCGTAAATTCACCCAGCGTTTGCGCGTCCGGTCTGTCCCTGATGTTTGGCTCCGTATCGAGTACTTCAAACACACGCTTTCCCGCCGCCGAGGCCTCCTGGATCCGGTTGTTCACATTGCTCAGTTCTTTGATCGGCGGCATGAGCTGGAACATGGCAAAGAGGAAGCCGAGAAATTCGCTTGCTTTCATCGTCTCGTGCGACAGGACCTGCATGCCGCCGTACCAGATGATGATTCCTCCCGCGGCCGCGCTCAGGAATTCCGTGGTAGGCGACGCAAGGTTGCGGATGTTGGTCACCCTGAGGATGGTGCGGAAATAACTGTTGCTCTCCCGGGCGAATTTCCTGTTCTCAAATTCCTCCATCCCAAACGCCTTCACCACCTTGACGCCCGAGATGGTTTCGTGGAGCACCGACGTCAGGTCGGCAATCCTCTCCTGGGCGATCCCGCTTTCACGGTGCACACGGCGGCCGACCCCGGCGATCACCAGCAGGACAAGGGGAAACACGAGAAGGGCGATGAGGGTGAGCTGCCAGCTCAGGACGAGGGTGATCGTCAGGTAGACGAGCAGCAGGAGCGGTTCACGGATCATCGTCTGAAAGGTCGCCGACACGCCGGTATTGATAATCGGGACGTCGTTCATGATCCGCGAGATCAGGTTGCCCGTTCTTTCGTTCGTGAAGTACGCGAGGGGAAGTTCGTGGATGTGCCGGTAGAGCGCATTCCGCAGATCGCGTGTCAGTCCCTGCTCGACATAAATCATCAGATTGGACTGGATATACCCGAACACGTTCTTGATCAGAAACGCTCCCACGATCACGAGGCAGATATTCAGCAGCGAATCCGCCGGATTGTCACGGAACACGAGGTGCTGGAACGCGCCCGTCAGGGTGTCCTTCGCCCCGATGATCCACCCGGGGAGCAACGACGCCCCGGGGGCCGACGGGGCGGCGTGTGCCGGCGCCCGTCCCGCAAAGAGCGTTTCCAGGAGGGGGATGATCAGGTAGATCGAGATACCGCTGAAGACGGAATAGAAGATGGAGCAGAGAACGGAAAGCCCGAGGCGCAAGCGGAACGGCCGGATGAATTTCAGGATGCGGGCGTAGGTGGTCATCGTTTCCGTTTCAGAATGTTGAGTCCGGCGTTGGTAATCGGGGGAAGCAGCCCTTTCCCTTCCTTTTGCCGCATCCGGTATTCCCAGATCTTGGCATACATGAGCATGGCATACTGCGCATCGAGGAGCGCCAGAACGAATCCATGGAATCCGTCCTTGTAGCCCTTCCGTGAAATGAACATCCGGAGAAAATGCGAAAGCGGGTTCAGAATGAGGTTGTACCAGTGCGCTTCCACGTCCGGTCTGTCCTTGAGCTTGTTGGAGACGTGGAGTGACGTGTATTCGTTCATCTTCTCCACGTAGGAATAGATCGTCGCGTACGTGTGATGGTACAGGTACCCTGTGAGGCGGCCCCG
>JBGPYM010000021.1:0-20856 GCA_041493205.1 Bacteroidota bacterium | reverse complement strand
GTCAGGACACAGGCATGCCCACGTTTGAAATCAAAACTCCGGTCGGCACAAACCAGGTCCTGATCGCCAGGGTCATCCGCGACGTCATCGTGGAAGCGACCCGGACGGGGAGGCTCCGCCCGAACTCCGTCGATTCCCTGACCGGAAAGAACACGGGCAACAACCTCGGTGCAGGGACACCGGTGCTGCACTTTGAACAGTGGGAAGAACCTGATATCGAAGTCCGCCTGATCCTGAAAGGCGGCGGGTGCGAGAATAAAAATATCCAGTATTCCGTCCCGTGCGAACTCGAACACCTCGGCCGCGCCGACCGGAACCTCGAGGGAGTCCGCAAGTGCATCATGCACGCCGTGTATCAGGCGCAGGGACACGGCTGCTCCGTCGGCGCCCTCGGCGTGGCGATCGGAGGCGACCGCGCCTCCGGCTACCACTATGCCAAGCAACAGTTGTTCCGTACGCTCGACGACATCAACCCGCAGGCGGAGCTGGCCGCACTCGAAGCACGCATCATGGAGGACGCCAACAAGCTCGGCATCGGGACTATGGGGTTCGGCGGTGCGGTAAGTCTCATCGGCTGTAAAATCGGCGCCTACAACCGGCTCCCGGCAAGCTTTTTCGTCTCGGTCGCCTACGATTGCTGGGCCTTCCGCCGGCTGGGGGTTGTGCTGGACGCGACGACTGGTGCCATCAAGCGATGGCTCTACAAGGACGACACGCCCGCAGTGCATATGGCGCGGGGACAGGGACTCCCGCTCACCGGACGGGAAGTCCGGTTGACGGCGCCGCTCTCTGAAGGTCAGGTGCGCTCGCTGAAGGTCGGAGACGTCGTCCTGCTCAACGGCCCGATGCACATGGGACGCGACATGATCCACCACCACCTGATGAGCCACGATGCACCTCTCGACCTGAACGGGGCGGCGCTCTATCACTGCGGTCCCGTTGCCCTCAAAAAGGGGGAATCGTGGTTCATGAACGCGGCAGGCCCGACCACCAGCAGCCGCGAAGAACCATACGAAGCGGATATCATCCGGAAATTCGGAATCCGTGCCGTGATCGGGAAGGGAGGCATGGGGAACAAGACCCTTGCCGCCCTGAAAGAACATGGCGCGGTCTACCTGAACGCCATCGGCGGCGCAGCGCAGTACTATGCGAAATGCATCACGCGCGTTGACGGCGTCGACTTCCTTGAGTTCGGCATCCCGGAAGCGATGTGGCATATCCAAGTGAAGGATTTCCCTGCCATCGTCACAATGGATGCGCACGGGAACAGCCTCCACGCGGACGTGGAGAAGGCATCGGGGGAGGAACTTGCCAGGTTCGCTGCACCGGCAACACTCTGACGTACCACCACACCTCCACACGTCCATGACCACAGCACCGGTGTTGAATACCGTTCCCGTTATCACGTCCATTCAGGACATGATCCTCCGGTCGGCGCGCATCTTCGGCGACAAGATCGCCCTCGAAGACCTGAAGGACACCCCGATCCCCCGGCTCACCTACGCATCGCTCCTGAAGCACATCCTCCGCCTGGGCACCGCCCTCCGGTCCCTCGGCCTCAAGGAACGAAGCCACATCGCGATCATAGGGGAAAACAGGGCGCAGTGGTCGCTCTCGTTCCTGACCGGCATGTGTTTCAATTATGTCGTGGTGCCGGTCGACCGGAACCTCCCGATCAACGATGTGCTCAACATCCTCCACGAGTCCGACGCCTCGGCGGTGATCTATTCCGATGCCTTTGAGCCGATATTCCGCGAACGGCGGGCCTCGTTGAAGAAGCTGAAGATCTACATCAACATGGATCTCCCGGCGCCGAAGGACCATTCGCTCTCCATGGTGGCGCTGATCGAAAGGGCGGCACCCTGCGCGGTCGACCGGCTCCCGCGCGTGGAGCCCGGTGACATGGCTGAAATTATCTTCACCTCAGGGTCGCTCGGCCGTGCCAAAGGCGTCATGCTCAGCCAGGCAAACCTCGCGGCCAACCTCGTGGCGATGGTGAAGATGATGGCGATCTACCCGGAGGACAGGTTTCTCTGCGTCCTGCCCATCCACCACACCTATGCCTGCACCTGCGGGTTCCTCTGTCCGATGTACACCGGCGCGTCGGTCCACTTTGCCCAGTCGCTCAAGACAATCGTGGACGATCTGCAGGCCGTACACGCCACGATGCTTCTCGCCGTTCCTCTCCTGTTCGACAAGATGTTCAAGAGGATCACGAAGTCCATCAAAGAGAAGAAACTGACCGCTCTGATCGTCGGCCCCCTCCTGAAGGCAGGCACGGTTGCGGAGACCCTGGGGTGGAAGGGGTTCCGCAAACAGGTATTCAAGGAGATCCACGAGCGGTTCGGAGGCTCCATCCGCTGCTTCATCACCGGCGGCGCCGCACAGGATCCCATGGTCGCACGGGGGTTGCGCGAATTTGGATTCAATTTCATCCAGGGGTACGGCCTGACGGAAACCTCCCCCATTCTCACGCTGAACCAGATCTTCAACAGCAAGGATGATTCCGCCGGTCAGCCGCTCCCCGGCGTGACCCTTCGCATCGATTCCCCCGATCACCTGGGCGTGGGCGAGATCTGGGCCCGCGGGGAGAACGTCATGCTCGGGTACTATAAGAATGAGGGCGCAACGCGGGACGTCTTCCGCGACGGGTGGTTTACAACAGGCGACCTCGGCAGCATCGATCCGGACGGCTTCCTGCACATTGCCGGCAGAATGAAAAATGTGATCATCTCCCGGGGCGGGGAGAACGTGTATCCGGAGGAACTGGAAGACCTCCTCAACAGAAGCCCGTTCATCCTGGAATCGCTCGTGTACGGCGAGGCCGATGCGAAGCTTGATGAGGTCATCGCAGCCCAGGTGGTCGTGGACGCGGAGGCCTTCATCGAACTGGCGGAGGTCGGCAACGCTTCGATTACCGACGAGCTGATGAAGAAAGTCGTTGCTGAGGAGATCGCGAAAGTGAACAAGGAAGTGCCCGGCTACAAGCACATCAGAAAATTTTATATCCGCGACCGCGAGTTCGAGAAGACCACCACGCAGAAAGTGAAACGGTTTCTGGTCCAGAAGAAGAACTGAGCTGCCGCATGGGAGGACATGTCATGGACCTCGTGAAGATCAAAAACTTTCCCGACAGGATGTACGCCGAGCGGGCACGCCAGAGCCTGGACGCGGAAGGCATCCCGTCGATCATCCAATCCGTGGACGCCGGCTTCCTCGGCGCTGGAGGTGCCGTCGGCCTCCCGCAGGGCGCGGACCTGTATGTGCCGTCCGAGTTCCGCAGCCGCGCGGCGGAGCTCATCAACGATCTCTTCGACGGAATCTGAACTCCCTCCGTTGCTTCTCAACGCCGGAGTTGGTACAATGCACAACCATTCAATGAAAGGAAAAGGGATGAAGATGCTCATTACTGCACTCCTTGTCGTCGGACTCATGGGTTGTCAGTCGGAAGGAGGGAAAAAGGTGAAGCTGGAGACCAAACAGGACAAGTTGAGCTACAGCATCGGCATCAATGTCGGGAAGAACCTGAATCGCGATTCCATCGCAGTCTCTCCCGATGCTTTTCTGCGGGGCGTGCTTGATGCGGGTGCGGACACCGCCAAACGGCTGATGACAGACCAGGAAGTCAAGGACGCAATCATGGCATTTCAACAGGAACTTTCAGGAAAACAAATGGACCGAGCCCGCGCGGCAGGTGAAGTGCACGCAAAGGAAGGGGAGGCCTTCCTGGCGGAAAATGCGAAAAAGCCGGACGTGGTGACGCTCCCAAGCGGACTCCAGTACAAAGTCGTCAAAGAGGGAAAGGGAAAATCAGCTAAGCTCACCTCCACCGTGACCTTCAACTACTCCGGTACACTCCTCGATGGGACGGAATTCGACAGCTCCTTCAAGCGCGGTCAGCCGACCACCTATCCCTGTAATCAGCTCATCAAAGGCTGGACTGAAGCTCTGCAGCTCATGAAGGAAGGGTCGACCTGGGAACTCTACGTTCCCTCGGCGCTCGCCTATGGCGAGGCCGGGACCGGCGGGGGCGTCATTCCGCCCAATGCGACACTCATCTTCACCGTGGAATTGGTTGCGGTAAAGTAACACAACATTCCTCACCGCGCGAAAGGGGCATACAGACATGATCAGCAAGACTCTCCAGGATGCGATCAATGACCAGATCCGTCATGAAATTAACTCCGCCTACCTGTATCTGGGCATGTCGCTTTATGCGCAGTCGGTGAACCTTCCCGGGTTTGGAAGCTGGTTGCGCGTGCAGTGGCAGGAGGAACTCGGTCACGCGTTGAAGCTCGCAGGCATTCTCTCCGACCGGGCCGGGCGTGTGACGCTCCAGGCCATCGACAAACCTCCCGTCGAGTACAAAAGCCCGCTGGAAGTTTTTCAGCAGGTGCTCGTGCACGAACAAAAGATCACAGCGCTGATCAACAAGCTGTATGAGGCGGCGCTGAAAGAAAACGACTATGCAACGCAGGTCGAACTGCAGTGGTTTATCGGGGAGCAGGTCGAAGAAGAGAAGACGGCTGCCGGCATCGTCGAGCAGCTGAAGATGGTGGGGGAGAGCGGTCCACCCCTCATCATGCTCGATCGCCAGCTTGCTGTCCGGGGTGCCTGATCCCGGCTGCCCGCCGTTTTTTTGTCCCTTAACGGAGCAGGATCATCCGTTTGACCGCGCTGTATGTGTCGGCGGTGAGCCGGTAGAAGTATATCCCCGACGCCGCTGGCCTGCCGGTTGCATCCCGCCCTTCCCACCGCACCGTGTGCGTCCCCGCGTCCATCCGCCCGCTGAACAAACGGGCCACTTCCCGCCCCAGGACGTCGTACACTGTCACCGAAACATCGGCGCGATGCGGAAGAGCGATTTGTATCGAGGTCCCCGGATTGAACGGGTTCGGGTAATTCTGCTCGAGCACAAACGCTGCAGGAATCGTTTCCGGGGAGAGCACGTCCCGGAGAATCCACCGGTCAGGATCAAGCTGGACGATCGAAGGCGCAAACGGGAGCCGGATCGTGAATTGCTGCCCCGCTGATGAGTGCATCACGGCAACCGTCGTGTCATGCGTTCCATCCGCGAGGCGGATGGCCACCGGCATCCTGAAGAAAGAAGGCGACGATCCCGTCGCGGTCTGCCCGATCTGCACCACTGCATCATACCCCGAATCGGCCCTGGTCACATTCCAGTCGAACGTGTACTGCGGATACCCTTCGCCATACACCCACTCGGTGAAAAACCACCCCAAAGAGGTTCCCGCGACCGTCTCGCATACGCTCTGAAACCCCTCCGTCGTTGCGCTCCTGAACCGGAACCGCGGATCGTTGGCGTACGCCTTGAGCGATGCAAAAAAAACGGTATCCCCCAGCACGTGCCGGAGCATGTGAAGCACCCATGCCCCCTTTGCATACACCCTGTCGAAGAGGAACATCGATGCGACAGAGCTCGTGTCCTGCAGGTAGAGCGACCCAGGCGCCCTCATCGCGGGAGACATCATGTCCGCCAGATGGGCGCGGTATTCCTGCTCTCCGTGGCGTATGCCGCCGTACAATGTCTCGCAAAACGTGGCAAACCCCTCATTCAGCCAGAGGTTCGACCAGTTGGCGCAGGTGATCATATCGCCGAACCACTGGTGGGCAAGTTCATGGGATATCGTATATTCGGCGAAATTCGACGTGGACGTCATCGTCTGGTGCTCCATGGCGCCCCCCCAGCCGAACTGAGCGTGGCCGTACTTTTCCTTGATGAACGGGTAGAGTCCGAACCTGTCGGAAAAGGCGGCAAGCATGTCCACTGTTCCTGCCAGGGCGGGTCGTGCCGCAGCGAGACTCTGTGGGAGAACGTAGTTCAGCACCGGCATCGAGTCTGTGGGGCTGTAATGAAACCAGTCGGTGAATTCCACAAAATTCGTGACCGCCAATGACACAAGGTATGCCGCGATCGGGTACCGCTCGGCCCAATGGTACGTCTGCGTTCCATCCCCGTTGTCGATCACGGCGAGAAGACGGCCGTTCGAGCCGGCTTTCAGCCCCGCAGGGCAGGTAATAAGTATATCCACGGAGTCGGCCTTGTCGATTGTGTTATCCTTGCATGGCCACCAATCGCGCGCGCCGTATGGCTCGCTGAGAGACCAGACCCAGGGGACGCCGTTCTGTGCCGAGAACTGAAAACTTCCGAACCCCGCCGGATCGGGGATCCCCTGGTACGACACCTGCACGGCAAGCTGCTCGTGGAGAGCATACGGTCTGTCCAGTGTGATGCTGACGCCAAGGGGGTATTGAACGAAGGGAAGGAGGGATGTTCCGGCGCGGATCGAGTCCACATGCATGGTCCCGCTCAGGTCGAGAGTGATCGCCCGGAGACTGTCGCGCAGGCTGAGCGCCCGCACGGTCACATGTCCTGTGAGCAGCGGCGGGTTGGTGTGGACGGTGAGGTCGAGGACATAGGACGTCACGTCGATGTTCGGATCCGCAAAAGCTCCTGCCGTCCTTTCGCCGCCCTCCCCGGAACGGACCTTCAGAGCGCAGGAAGGAACGGACGGCGGAGAGGGGCGCGGCGCCGGCTCCTGTGCGGGAGCGCGTGGTGACGTCAGGGCGATACACGTTGCCGCAATGCAGAGGCGGGCGATCATGCCCGAAGATAGCAAAAGGAGTCCGCAGCCGCAACCGCCTGAATGACAGCGAGGCGTTCTCTTGCTTACCAATCCCGCGGGCAGTATCTTTGGGACGAGTCAACACACAACACTCTCCGGAACTTCCCATGTCTTCTCCGCGAACACGCGTGGCCCCGGTTCTTCTGATTGTTCTCTATCTCTTTCTCCCGTCTGTTTCCCGCACCCAGCAGAGCGTCGTCGATGCAATCGACCGGTACTGCGAGAAGTCCCGCCAGGAATGGAATCTGCCCGGCATGGCTGTTGCCGTCGTCAGGAACGATTCGGTGATCGTGATGCACGGGTACGGGGTGCGTACGATCGGAAAGCCCGATCCCGTCGATGACAGGACCCTCTTTGCAATTGCGTCGCTTTCAAAGGCGTTCACCGCGGCCTCGCTCGGGATCCTCGTGGATCGCGGCAGGTTGACATTCGATACGAAGGTCAGTGAGCTGCTCCCGCAGTTCCAGCTCTTTGACCCGTTTGCGACCAGGCAAATGATGGTGCGGGACCTGCTTGCGCACCGGAGCGGCCTCCCGACCTTCGGCGGCGATCTCATCTGGTACGGCACCGGGTACAGCCGGGCGGAGGTCCTCCGCCGCATCCGCTACCTGAAACCGCGGTTCAGTTTTCGGGCGGGGTACGGGTACCAGAACGTCATGGTCCTTGCGGCAGGGGAGATCATCCCCGTGCTCACCGGGAGGTCATGGGATGATTTCGTGCGCGACAGCATTTTTGTTCCGCTCGGAATGACGGAAAGTACGACAAGCGTCAAGGCGCTGCAGGGATCGGCGGATGTGGCGTCGCCGCATATCACACATGACGGCGCGGTGATCACCGTGCCGTACCGCGATGTGGACAACGTCGGTCCTGCTGCCGCGGTGAATTCCAGTGCCCGGGATCTCTCCCGCTGGATGATGATGTGGCTCAGGGACGACAGCACGAAAGGCCCGGTGCTCCTCTCGGCCCGGACGAAGAATCAGATCTGGACGGCCCACACGCCCCTTGGCATTTCCCCCGCTGCGCAGCGGATGATGCCTTCCCGTCATTTCAGTGCCGCGGGCCTCGGCTGGTTCATGTATGATTACCGGGGACGGAAAATCCTCAACCATGGCGGCGCGATGGACGGCATGATCTCGCAGATCACGCTCGTTCCGGAGGAACACCTGGGTGTGATCGTTCTGACCAATGCGACTGAGAGCCCCGCCTCTCCCGTGTCGAACTGGATCATTGATCAGTTCCTCGGAGGCGGAGATCGCGATTGGAGCGGTGAGGCGCTGAAACGCCGGCGCGACGGTGAGGCACGCGCGCTCGAGAACCAAAAACACCTGGAGGAGACCCGCGCGCGGGGGACAAAACCCTCGCTTGCACTTGCGTCCTACGCAGGGACCTACCGCAGCACGATGTACGGGGACGTATCAGTACGCGCTGAAGGCGCGGCCCTTGTCGTCCGCTTCATGCCCACCGCGTCGTATGTCGCGAACCTGACGCACTGGCACTACGATACGTTTCGCATCACCATGCGTGATCCCACCCTCCCGCAGGGCTTTGTGACATTTGTCCTCGACAGCGCGGGGCAGCCGGCGGAAATGAAAGTCGATATCCCGAATCCCGATTTCGATTTCGGGGAACTGGAACTGAAACGGACAGGAGAGGTGCAATGACGAAGGGTGACCAGCGGACGGTCAGGTACGGTATCGTGGGGTTCGGCAGGTTCGCCGAGAATGCCATTGCGCCGGCAATCCGGAACGCAAAAAACTCGGCCCTGGTGGCGCTGCAGAAACGCTCAATCGAGGCTGCAAGGAAGAAGGCGGATGAACACGCCGTGCCGATGGCCTTCGGGACCGTGGAAGAGCTCGTCCGGCATCCCGACGTCGATGCGGTCTTTATCGTGTCGGCCAACGCGGCACACCGTGCGGAGACCGTGGCTGCCGCCGATGCCGGCAAGCACGTCATCGTCGAGAAGCCGATGGCGAACTCCGTGCGCGAGGCGGAAGAAATGATCGCCGCCTGCCGCCGGAACAATGTAAAGCTGATGGTCGGTCATATGGTGCGCCTCTCGCCCCTCGTCCGGCGGATACGGGAGATCATCACCTCCGGCGCCATCGGGAGGGTGACCAGCGCACGCGCGGAGTTCATGTACGATGGCCGCAACAGCCACCGCACGTGGCTCATCGACCGGGCAGTTGCGGGCGGCGGACCGGTCTTCGACATCGGCGTTCATTGCATCGACACGCTGCGCGCAATCCTTGCGGACGAGCCCGTGCTCGTCTCCGCCGCCCTGTCGCCGCTTCCCTCGCTCACAGCGACGGAGGAAGTCGCCCACGTCAGTCTCCGGTTCTCGGGAGGCGTGGTTGCGTCCGTGTTTTGCTCTTATATCGCGCCGTTCCGGCGCACGTTCATCGAGTTCCTCGGCACGGAAGGGGTTGTTGCTGCCTCCGACTTTACGGTGGTCAACCAGAAAGGGCGCCTCACGGTGACCAAGGGGAAGGGAGACAGGCCGGGGGCAACCACCATCGAAGACATTGCAGTGCCCAACCTGTATGTTGAAGAGGTGTCGCTCTTCACATCGTGGGTGCTGGGAGGGAGCGCGCCGGAGATCGACGGCGAAAACGGACTGAAAAACCAGCGGGTCATTGACCGGGCCCTTGAAGGCATCCCGGTACGGTAACCGGATTACGTACGGCGTCCGTTGCGGGAGGGGAGTTCCGCCAATCCGACGGACGGGTGTTTCTCCACAAAGTAATGAAGTGCCCAGTCCCCCGGAAAGAGGATGACCGCCTGCCCGCGCGCGTCGTCCGCCAGAAGGGAACCGGTCGGCAGGACGCCCTGCGTCAGTGCATCTGCGTCGACCGAAGGATCAACCCAGCGCGCGAATTTCCATTCGGTGGGATCAAGCCGCGCCTCCGCGCCGTATTCATTCTCCAGCCGGTATTGAAAGACTTCAAACTGGAGCGGTCCGACTGCCGCAAGGATCGGCACCTGCTGGGATGCATTGCGCGGCTGGAACCCCTGAACGACTCCTTCCTGCAACAGCTGGTCCACACCCTCCCGGAACCGTTTATACTTCGATGGATTGGGATTGTTGAGGAGGGCGAAACACTCCGGTGGAAACCGGGGGATTTCATCGAAGACGATCGCGGGATCCTCTGTCAGTGTGTCGCCGATGCTGAGCAACGACTGTCCCACGAATCCCACGATGTCTCCCGCGTACGCCTCGTCGACCGTTTCCCTGTCGCGGCCGAAGAGTTTCGCCGCATTCGACAGCCGGATTTCCTTCCCGGATTGCGCGTGCAGCGCGGTCATCTCGCGTGAAAATTTCCCCGAGCAGACCCGGAGAAATGCTATCCGGTCGCGGTGCCGCGGGTCCATGTTCGCCTGGATTTTGAAAATGAACCCCGAAAACGCGCTCGCGTCGACCGGCACCACCACACCTTTGCTCAGGCGCGGCCGCGGCGGTTCGGCAAACTGCAGGAACCGGTCCAGCAGGAGCTGGACGCCAAAGTTGTTCCGCGCGCTCCCGAAGAATACTGGCGTCACGCTCCCCGTCAGAACCATCGCCGGATCGAACTGCGTCCCTGCATGGTCCAGCATCGCGACCTCCTCCAGGAGCCTCCCGTGTGCGTTTCCCGGGAGACGTTCGACGACCAGCGGATCGTGGAGACTGGAAATCTCCACCGGGGCCCGGAAGGCGCCCCCCGCAGCAAGTTCGAACAGATGAAGCTCGGACCGCAGGCGGTCATACACGCCGCGGAACTCGAACCCCGTTCCGAGCGGCCAGTCCATGGGATATGCCCCGATACCGAGCACCTGTTCGAGTTCGTCGAGCAGTTCCAGCGGCTCCTTCGTCGGACGGTCCAGCTTGTTCATGAACGTGAAGATCGGGATCTGCCGCCGCCGGCAAACCTCGAACAGCTTGCGGGTCTGTGCCTCGATCCCCTTTGCGGCATCAATGACCATCACAACCGCATCCACGGCGGTGAGAACCCGGTAAGTGTCCTCGGAGAAATCCTGATGGCCCGGCGTGTCGAGCAGATTGATCCGGAATCCGTTGTAGTCAAATTGCAGGACCGTGGAGCTGATCGAAATCCCGCGCTTCCGTTCCAGCTCCATCCAGTCGGACGTGGACTGGCGCTGGTTCTTCCGTGCCGTGACCGAACCCGCAAGCTGCACGGCTCCTCCGTACAAAAGGAACTTCTCGGTCAGCGTGGTCTTCCCCGCGTCCGGATGTGAGATGATGGCAAAAGTGCGCCGCCGGAGTATTTCTTCACGTAGAGCCATGGTGCCTGTGTGGTTCGATGAATCGAACAATATACGAAATTCCCGGCCCAATCAGAATTCCGCCGACCGCGAGGCGTCAGATTGACTTTCAGGCCGTCAGTCGGTACGTTGAACCTGCCCCGCGCGTCCAGTGCAGCGAACGAACGCTTCCAGAAAGTGAAAAAACCCGGCTCGATCCGCACCGTCGGCACCATCCTCGCCCTCATCGTCCTGCTCCCGGCCCTCTTCTATTCGATGTATGAGGTCAATGCACTGAGCACGAGCGAGGAACTCGTTGCCGATATCTACCGGCAACAACTCGATGTTGTGCTCTTTTCTCTCAATCAGTACGCCTGGGACGTGGTCAACGGCTGGGCGAGTACTCTTGCAGCCCGGGTGGGCGAAACCGGCGACGCCCGGACCCCCCGGGCAGAACAGTTTGAACCTCTCCTCAGTAAATACCCCGCAGTCGATGGAGTCTTTCTCGCGGATACGACGGGCCGGATCGGCTCCCTCGTGCTGCGCAATCCGTCGACCTCCGCAACGGAGAGCCGGCTCCTGTCGGCACGGCTGGACGCCGAAAAGGAAAAAATCGCGCGCCTCCTCGCCTTCAGCCGGCAGGGATACCGCAAGTTCGAATCACTGTCGCTCGAATCCTCCCACGCTGGCGTCGATCGCATCGTGATTCTGTTTGTGGCGCGCGATCGCGCCGACCTCCCGGTGCTCGTCGGCATTCGCCTGAGCGATGTCACCTTTGTCCGGGAGATCCTGGCGCCGCGGCTCTCAGAAGCGGCGGCAAACGAATTTACGCTCGGGGTGACCAGGAAGTCGTCGGGAGAACGGATATTCACGACCGACGCCAGTGCGACGGGAGAGCTGAAGCAGCAGCGCCAGCTCTGGCTCTTTCCCGATTGCGTCGCGGGGATACGCCTGCGTGGCGCTACCATCGAGGACATCGCCCGCTCCCGCTTCCAGCGCAACCTCCTGCTCCTCCTCCTGCTCGATGCCGTGCTGATTGCAGGAGTCTGGTTCGTCTACCGCAGCGTGAAGAAGGAAATGAATTTCGTGCGGATGAAATCCGATTTCATATCCAATGTCTCCCATGAGCTCCGGACGCCCCTTGCTCTCATCCGCATGTATGCGGAAACCCTCGCGATGGGGAGGGCTGCCTCCGATCTGAAAAGGCAGGAGTATTATGGTACGATTGTCCGGGAAACGGAACGGCTCACCCGGCTGGTGAACAACCTCCTGAATTTCTCGCGGATGGAGGCGGGAAGAAAACCGTACACCCTGATCAACACCGACCTGAACGTCGTGGTCAGCACCGTCATGGAATCGTTCCACGAGCATATCGTGCATGAAGGCTTTGCGCCTCTCGTTGCGCTCGCCCCGGACTTGCCTCCCGTGGTCGCGGATGCGGAGGCGTTGCAGGAAGCGCTGATCAACGTCATCGACAACGCGGTAAAATACAGCCGGGAGAGCAAATATCTGCGGATTGCCACGGGGCAGCACGGAGCGTGGGTGTTCGTCGAGATCGAAGATCATGGCATCGGCATCGCGCCGGAACATCAGGCGAAAATCTTCGAAACTTTTTACCGGGTGTCCGACGGCCTCGTGCACATGGCGAAGGGGAGCGGTCTCGGACTGGCGATCGCGAAGCATATCATGGACGCACACCATGGGCGCATCGAGGTTGCAAGCAGACCCGGCGCCGGAAGCACATTCAGACTTGTATTCCCGACCGATGGCCAGAATTCTCATCATTGAGGACGACCCGGCGATGCAGGCCGGCCTCCGTGACAACCTCGAATACGACGGGTACGATGTCGCTGTTGCCGGCGACGGTAAAGCCGGCCTTGCGGCGATGACCGACAATTCCTACGACCTCGTCATCCTCGACGTGATGCTCCCCTACCTGTCCGGCTTTGACGTGCTGAAGAAAGCCCGCGAAAAGGGGAACGCGACCCCGGTCATCATGCTGACGGCGAAAGGGGAGGAGATCGACAAGGTGCTCGGACTCGAGCTGGGTGCGGATGACTACGTGATCAAACCGTTCAGCCTGCGCGAACTCCTTGCACGGGTAAAGGCCGTTCTCCGGCGGGCGGAAGGGACCGCTGCCGGCGCACCCTCCATGAAGCTCGGATCGTTTGAAGCGGATTTCGCGGCGTATTCCGCCGTGCGCGCGGGAACACCTGTGCAAATGACCACCAGAGAATTCGAGGTGCTGAAGTTCCTCTGGGAACACCGGAACCAGACCGTCAGCCGCGACCAGCTTCTGACGAACGTGTGGGGGTATGACGAGTCGGTCAGTACGCGGAGTGTTGATAATTTCATCCTCAAATTGCGCCAGAAAATCGAGGAGGATCCAGCCCGGCCGAAACATCTCCTCACGATGCACGGCACCGGCTACAAATTGATCGCGTAGGGGCGACCACCTGGGTCGCCCCCGGCTGGTGACATTTAATGACAATTTCTGACGTGGCCGCCACATCTTGGACATTGCGTGTGCGTATCGTACTCCATCAGCTTATTCAATCCAACGGAGGACGATATGAAACGATCGACGATGCTTCTTGCAGCCCTTCTCGCAGCGGTCCCCTTGACCATGGTTGCCCAGGGATCTGATTCCGCGCTCCCGTACTTCCCCCCGCCCGAACGGTTCAAAGGTGTGGACCCGTGCTGGTTTGACAAGACGTATGCCCCGGCCCTTGTTTCCGACAATGATGGCGTCGTGGAATCCGGTATTGCGCAATCCGTCAACGCAAAAATCGCCATGCCGGCAGGCGAATTCAACAAAATCAGAACGGCTCTTGGATCGCTTGCGGTCTGCGGCCGCACCCCCTCGCTCAGGTATAAGGCGTATCTGGCAGGGCTCGTATTCGAAAATCCTTCTCTCTTTGAAGGTACCGACGTTCGCCGGTTCGACTCGTCCGAGCAGCTCTTTGCGTCGCTCTCCGACCGGCTCCAGAAGGTCCTCATCGGTTCCATCGACCGAAAGTATGTCCGTGAACGGTGACAACAACAAGATTTCGCGGCAGTGGTGTCGGAATCTTCTCATTGCACTGACGCTCCTTGCGCTGGTTTCCCCGGAGACCTTTGCGCAGGGAGTGTCGGATCTGTCAGACCTTCGGGGCTGGTGGGCGTTTCACATCGGTGACAATATGGCCTGGGCCGACCCGGTGATGAACGACCGGAAATGGGACAGCGTGCTCGTGCCGGCGCGGTGGGAAGACCAGGGATATCCGGGATATGACGGGTATGCCTGGTACCGGAAGCACTTTACTGTCAAACCGGAGTGGAAAGGAAAGATCCTCTATCTGAAGCTGGGGGTCGTCGATGACGTGGATGAAGTGTACGTCAATGGCCACTTTATCGGATTTTCGGGCTCGTTCCCTCCGCAGTATATCTCCGACTATGCCGCGCAGCGCCAGTATCCCCTGCCGCGCAGGGTCCTGAACGAGAAGGGGGACAACGTCCTCGCCGTTCGGGTGTACGACTCGGAACTTTCCGGGGGTATCACCGGGGGGAGAATCGGCATAGCAGAGCAACTCGACCCGCTCCGCCCTGACGTTCCCCTCGTGGGGGAGTGGAGGATCATGACGGGGGATGATTTCGACTGGAAAGAATTCGCGTTTGACGACGCACACTGGCGCCCGATCGAAGTTCCCGCATTCTGGGAGACTCAGGGAATGAAAGGGTATGACGGATTTGCGTGGTACCGGCTTCATTTTCGCCCGGAGCAGGCGCCGGCCGGAAAGAAACTTGTCCTCCTCCTCGGAAAAATTGACGACTTCGATCAGACATTCCTGAATGGAGAACCGATCGGCAGGACGGGGACACCTGCCCAGATGCGCCGCCGCAGCGGGATGAGCGTCGAATACAGGGAACTGCGCGCCTACGAGCTCCCGGATGGTGCACTTCATATCGGTGCCGACAATGTCCTCGCTGTGCGTGTCCTTGACACCTTTCTGCACGGAGGAATTTATGACGGTCCCATTGGATTGATTTCCCGCGATCGCTTCGTCGAATGGAAGAAGCGGCAGGGCATGCAAAAACAAAGCCTCTGGCAGGTCATCCTTGACTGGTTGAAATGAACGGGCTCTGAAGAAAGGCTGTTTCCCCGCAAATTTTCCCGACTTTCCTGCATCTTTTCACCCCTTCCCCGCGTAAAAGGAAGAACTTCCTGGCTGGACTCCATTTCCCATCCGGACTTTCATCCTAACAACATCGCAGGAGTACTTCACAATGACGTTCGCACCTGGCAGGCGTCTCGGACTTGTGTTCCTGACGGTTGTCCTTGCGTTCAGCATCCTGACCGCTCAGGCACCCGCCCCTTCCACACTCACCCATCATGGTCTCGATCCCGCAAATCTCGACAAATCAGTTCAACCGACTCAGAATTTCTACAGGTTTTCCAACGGCGGATGGCTTGCGGCAAATCCGATTCCCGCCGAGTATGCGCGCTGGGGAAGTTTCAGCGAACTGACGGAGAAGAACTTCCGCGACCTCCGCACGATCCTCGACGAGGCATCCCGCAACAGCGCCGCGGCGAAGGGAAGCACGGCACAGAAGGTCGGAGATTTCTTCGCAAGCGCCATGGACTCGGTTGCGGCGGAGAATGACGGAATGCAGGCGTTGACCCCGGAACTCTCCCGCATCGCGGCAGCAGCGTCGCCGGCGGACCTCGTCGCGATTGTGGCGCATCTGCATACCGCGCTCGCGAACCCGGTCTTTCAGTTCTTTGTCGGCCAGGACGCGAAAAGCTCCACCGAGGTGATCGCACAGCTCCATCAGGGTGGGCTCGGGCTTCCGGACAGGGACTACTATACAAAGGACGACGACAAGTCGAAGGAGATCCGCAGGGAATACCTTGCCCACGTCCAGAAAATGCTCCAGTTGGTCGGTGACGACGCCGCTACGGCGGAGGCGGCCGCGAAAACCGTACTTGCAATCGAGACCCGTCTCGCAAATGCCTCCATGACCCGTGTCCAGCGGCGGGATCCGAACGCGACGTACCACCGGATGAGCGTGGGCGATCTTGCGGACCTGGCCCCCGGATTCGACTGGAAGGCATACTTCGCGGCGATCGGCAAGGCACAACCGGGACCGGTCAATGTCGCCCAGCCTGAATTCTTCAGGGAAGTCGGCGCGATGATGCGCGACGTGCCCCTGGCGGACTGGAAGGCGTATTGCCGGTGGCAGACGGTCAGTGCTGCCGGTCCATGGCTGAACGCTGCATGTGTCGCAGAAGACTTTCACTTCAACCAGGGCGTGATCACCGGCGCAAAGGAAATTCAGCCGCGCTGGAAGCGCGCGTTGAACGCGACCAACGGCTCGCTCGGCGAGGCGCTCGGTATCTTGTATGTGAGGAAGTTTTTCTCTCCTGCAGCGAAGGCACGGGCCGGCGCAATGGTCGAAAACCTTCGCGCGGCGTTCCGTGAGCGGCTCAAGACGCGCGAGTGGATGAGCGAAGGGACGAAGGTCAAGGCGCTCGGCAAGCTGGAGTCGTTCAAAGTGAAGATCGGCTACCCCGACAAGTGGAGGGACTATTCCGCCCTGGAAATCGATCGCGGACCGTTCCTTGCGAATCTCATGCGTGCCGGCGTCTTTGATTTCAACCGGCAGCTCGATGAAATCGGGAAGCCCGTCGACCGGACGCAGTGGGGATGACGCCTCCGACGGTCAATGCATATTACAATCCCCTGCTGAATGAAATCGTGTTTCCGGCCGGCATCCTCCAGCCGCCGTTTTTCGATCCGGAGGCGGATGACGCCGTGAATTACGGAGGCATGGGTGCCGTCATCGGACACGAGATGACGCACGGGTTCGATGACCAGGGGAGCCAGTTCGATGCCGAGGGCAACCTGAAGGACTGGTGGACCCCCACCGACAAAATCGCGTTCCAGGCCCGCGCGCAGCGGTTGGAAAAGCAGTTCGACGAGTACGTCGGGTACGATACGATGCACGTGAACGGGAAGCTGACGCTGGGTGAGAATATTGCAGACCTCGGCGGGCTCACGATCGCCTTTGCCGCGATGAAAAAGGCGCAGGAGAAACAACCGGCGGTCCAGTCGATCGACGGATTCACGCAGGAGCAGCGCTTCTTCCTCGCCTGGGCGCAGATCTGGCGCGCAAATTACCGTCCCGAGGAGCTGCGCAGGAGGCTCATCGTCGATGTGCATGCGCTGAACGAGTTCCGCGTCAACGGTCCGTTCGTGAACATGACCGAATTTCACGAAGCATATGGCGCGAAGCCGGGCGATCCGATGGTGCGCCCCGAAAAGCTCCGCTCCAAAATCTGGTGATCGGTCCTTCGTAGTAGCACCGGCGTCCCCGCCGGTGGGTTTTTACTTGTAGGGGCGACCCGATGGGTCGCCCTTCCTTTTTCCATTGATTTTCACGCAGCCCCTCCGTAGTTTCTCCCACCTGATTTCCTGCATATCGCGCCTCAACTAGGTGTCTTCGTCCTATTTTTCTCCGCTCCGCACAGCATGGCGCCAACCCGCCTTCCGGCGCGAGTGCGCCGCGACGGTTGCCGTCGCGGCCGCCGTGATCCTGAGCCTCACACGGTTCCTTGAGGGTGTCGAGCGCCGTCCCGGGGCCGTCCTCTCCGACCCGCTCCTTGCCCTCTTCCCGGCGGTTGACCTCACCTGGATCACGTTCCTGATCATCTATGCAGGCCTGATCGGCGCGATCGCCCTGCTTCTGCGCCATCCCCGGCATTTTCTGTGGGCTCTGCAAACGTACAGTCTGACCGCGGTGGTCCGTATCGTCGCTATGTGGCTGATGCCGCTGGATCCCCCCGCGGGCATGATTGCCCTGAAGGATCCAATCGTGGAGTTTTTCGGGGGAGGGAACACCCTGACGCGCGACCTGTTTTTCTCTGGCCACACATCCACGCTCCTTATCATTGCGCTCACCCTTCCGGGGCGCAGGGCGAGGGTGCTGTTCTTTGCCGCCACTGCCGCCGTCGGGATCTGTGTCATCCTTCAGCATGTGCACTATTCGATTGACGTCTTTGCAGCCGTCTTTTTCGCCTACGGTTGCCATCGCATCACCGGCGGGCTCCGCGAGAGGTTTGTCCGGAACGAGGAGACAGGAGAAAGAGGATGAAGAAACTTCTCAACCGGCTGTTCTGGGTCGTTGTTGCTGTCGTGGTGGCCGGCTATGGGGTGATCATCTGGTGGTTTCATGCCCACGAGACGGAGCTCATCTTCTCGCCGGACAGGGAATTTCGCGTTGCGGCAGACAGCCTGGGCCTTCAGCCCGCTCGCGTCACAGTCCTCGCAACCGATGGGGTCAGCCTGGTGGGGAGGGTGTACAGGAGCACGCGGCCGGACAGTGCCGGATTCTGGATACTCTATTTTCATGGGAATGCCGGGAACGCCACAGGGCGGGCGATGTTCCATGCTGGCCTTCTGCGGCTCGGATTCAATGTCCTCGTCGCGGAATACCGCGGCTACGGGGAGAGCGGGGGATCGCCGGATGAAGAGGGGGTGTACAGGGACGCCGATGCGTTTTATGCGTACGCGCGGGACACGCTCGGCATTCCGCCCGGGAGGCTGATACTGTATGGCCATTCCCTCGGGTCTGCTGTCGCGATTGATCTTGCGACGCGCCGGCCCGCAGCGGGATTGATTGTCGAGGGTGGATTCACATCGGTCCCGGACCGGGGACAGGAACTCTACCCGTACCTTCCGATCCAAATGATGGCGAGGAACCGGTTCGCCTCGATCGAAAAAATCAGCAGCGTTGCGATCCCGAAGCTGTTCCTGCACGCGCTGGATGATGAGGTGATTCCCATCGCACACGGGCGTCGCCTGTTTGAAAACGCCGTCCCTCCGAAATCATTCCAGGAACTTCGCGGCGGGCACAACGCGCCATATCAGGTGGATGCGCACATCTTTTTTGGCGCCATCGGGACATTTGTCAGCCGTTGCAATAGTCCCAAATTTTTTATTCCTTGATAACCAGCAATGAAAACCCCGTTCTTCTTCACAGGAGCAAAGCAGCATGGCTGATGCGGTGCCCGTAAAGGCAAAAAAGCGGCCGAAGGAGCTGGCGGTCATTAATCAGGCAGGCTGCACCGGGTGCGAAGTCTGCATCGAGTTTTGTCCGGTCGATTGCATCCTGACGGTTCCGGGCCCGGAATACGATCAGCACAAAAAGCTCGTTGAAATCGACCTCGACATCTGCATCGGCTGCAAGCTCTGCGTGAAGTACTGCCCCTGGGATACGATAGAAATGATTCCGAGTGCCGAGGCGCTGGACGTTGCTCGCGACTGGACGCAGCGCTCCGTGCTCCCTGCCGCCGAATGGATTAAGGGCACGCCCGGAGTGGAAATCGTCTCCGAAGGGCCTCTGCCGTTGCCGGGTTCTAAGTCATCCTGAGCTCGTCTGTCGACCCATCCTCTTTGCCGTGAGGGGTTGACAATTGATTGGTTTTTTGCTAGTCTCAAGAAAGCTTCTCCGCGATCTCTCACCTCAAAAGGAGCGACAAACCTTCCCGAATTGTTAACGAGTGTAAGCAGCGCTTTAATTCGGGAAATGTTTTGTATGCCTCCTGTCGTCTGCAAAACTTCCGTGTTTCGTCGTTGATCTTCATCCACATGCGGAGAAAAACATGGAGAGGAAGGAATTCCTGTCACTCCTGGGCCTCGGCGCTTTGGCTCTCGCCTGCGGGGACTGCCTCGGAGGATGCACGAATCCTAACGGCGGGGATGGCATTACCGCTCCGGCCAACGTCGATTTTACGCTCGATCTGACCAATGCGGCATTCGCGGGCCTGAAAACTGTCGGCGGCTACCTGTACAACGCCGGGGTCATCGTTGCCCACGCGCAGAGCGGCTACGTCGCGGTCAGCCTCCAGTGCACGCATCAGGGGACCAGTGTTGTATTCGACGTCAGCAACAACTCCTTCTTCTGCCCGGCACACGGTTCGAGGTTTTCCCTCAGCGGCGCCGTTCTCAACGGTCCCGCGGGTAGTCCCCTTGGGTCGTACAAGACAACTCTGACCGGTAATTCCCTCAGGGTGTTTTCATAGTATGCGAACGAGGTTCAACTTTCATTCCCACAATCAAAAGTTACCATCATGAAACCGTTTCTTGGAATGCTCATTCTCTCTATCGCTCTCTGCCCGCGGGGAAATGCGACTATCGATTCCACCCGCTCTCTCATCGACGGGCCAGCCATGAGCGAGGCGCCCGCCTCTGAGATACCCGCGCCCGGTTTCAGGACGGACTGGGGCATGTCTGATTTCCTCAATCCCCGGGCAACAGCGCCGGATACGACCCCGGCCGCCGCACTCACTCCCCGGAATACTGCCCGGCTCATGCCGGAGAACCTGAGCTTTCTGGAGAGGGGGCTGTGGGGCGAGAACGGATTCTTCCGATCAATCGGGATCGCAGGCGAACTCACACCGGAAACCAGGAAGAACGAGCTGACGGCACGAAGGACGATGCTGACGATGCACCAGATCGGAGGTTTCGTGACGCTCGGATTGATGGGCGCGTCACTCTATTATGGCCAGAGAGCTCTGGACTACTCAGACCGTTCCGACATGAACAAACACCAGCAATTCGTCACGTACACAATCATCTCGTACGGGCTCACGGGGTTGCTCGCGGTGCTTTCCCCCCCTCCGCTCATTCGCCGCGACGAAACGAGCACAACCACGATACACAAAACGCTTGCGTGGATCCATGTCGCGGGAATGATCCTGACGCCCATCGTTGGATCGATGATCAGAAAGCGGTCGGGTCGATTTACATATAACGACCTCGCTACTGCGCGCTTCCACCAGGTGTCGGCATACGCCACGACCGGTGTGTTCGCAGCCTCAATGATCATCATCACGTTCTGAACTGCCTTGATTCCCTTCAACTCTTTCCGTATCTTTGGGAGCATTTTGAATTCATTTGGAGCACGCTGAAGTAGCTCAGCGGTAGAGCAG
>JBGPYM010000186.1:0-6491 GCA_041493205.1 Bacteroidota bacterium | reverse complement strand
GGTTCCAGCAGGCGTCGGCGGGAATCGGACAGTTCCTCAACAAGACGAACCTGAATCCGCTCGATATCCCCCGTGCAGCCATCCCCAATCCGTCAGGAACGTACATTACCGCGCTCACCAGCAACAGCAGCTTTTCACGGGAACGGGCCATCACAGGTTCCCTCGACCTCGAAACCCATCTCTCGATTTCTGATGACATCGCGGCAATACTGAAATTCGGCGGCAAATACAGGCATCAGACGCGCTCATACATCTACGACCAGTACACGGGCCAGGGCCTCGGACTCGGAAGCGCGCGGTTCGTCGACAGCCTCATCGCATCACAATTCGCCTCGACGCTCCCCTACGTCAATACCACGAGCATCCCGATCGGCCCGTTCATCGATGGGGGATTCGACTACGGGAAATTCCTCAACGGCGACTATCCCATGGGCTTTCCGCTCAACTATGCCATGCTCTCGGCAGCGTCGGATTTTGTCAAGAGCAGAATCGGCATCCTCGCCGCACGGAACGACATCGCCTATTTCCACGACAGCTTCAATTCCACCAGCTTCAATTATTCCGGTTCCGAGGACCTGAGCGCCTTCTACCTTATGGCGACGATCAATATCGGTCCGGAGATTACGGTCATCCCCGGCGTCCGGTATCAAAACCTGAACACGGAATACACCGCACCGCGAGGCCAGCAAAACACGGCGTCGGGATCCGGCGGGCCATATTATCACTATGACACGACGCTGGCTGTCAGCCATCCGTACTGGCTTCCGGATGTCATCGTCCGCTACAAGCCGCTCCCATGGTTTGACATCCGCCTCTCGTATTCGAATACGCTCGCATACCCCGATTACAATGCCATCACACCGCGGATCGACGCCGGCACCGGGGGTGTCATATCGTGGAACAACTTCGAGCTGGTCCCATCACGATCCACGAATTACGATGCGTATCTCTCGTTCTATGACAATTCCATCGGACTGTTTACCGCAGGCGCATTTCTGAAGCGGATCACCGACCTGATTTATCCGTGGTCGTTCTACACGTCGGACACCACATTGCTGAAGAAATACTTCCCGCCGAATCTGGGAGCAACACCGACCTCCGGCAACTATAACATCCTGACGTACGTCAACGACTCATACCGCATCGATGACTGGGGCATCGAGCTCGACTGGCAAACCCATTTCTGGTACCTTCCGCACCCCCTCGATGGCCTCGTCCTCAACGTGAATTACACGCACGTGTTTTCAAAGGCCCAATACCCGTTTACCGACACGCGGAGGATCGGGCGGACATTTGTCTACGTTGACACCTCCTATACGGACCGCCTGCTGTTCCAGCCCAATAACATTGTCAATCTCTCCCTGGGCTATGACTTTGAAGGCTTTTCCGCCCGGGTCTCCATGCTCTATCAGGATGAGGTCTTTACCGGCACCAATTTCTGGGAACAGCTCCGGACCAGCACCTCCGCCCGCACGCGGTGGGACCTCTCTGTCAAGCAGGTGCTCCCCTGGTTCGGTCTCCAGGTCTTCGGCGATGTCAATAATCTCAACAGCGCAGACGATATCAGTGTCATCCATGCAACGTCCGGCGTCCCCCAGTCGCAGCAATCGTACGGACTGACCGCCTCTCTCGGACTCCGTTGCAATTTTTGATTCACGGTAGCATAAAAGGCAAGACGATGAAAGGAGGTGGTATTCCGGGTGTGAGATACTCGATGCAGAAGCTGATTCACCGATGCACCTAACCTTCAACAGGAGGAACACCATGAAACACATATTCGCCGCTCTGCTCCTTGTTGCGATCGCGGTGCTCTTCGTGACACCGCAGAACGCGCTCGCACAGGGAGATACCCTGGTCATTTATGCCAGCAATCCGCTGACACTCGACCAGGTCGTGGTGAAAGACACCCTGGGCAACGGAACACAGGCACACCACGTCTACAAGCTGGTCTCCACGGACACGACGTATATCTTCGACGCCACGATCACGCTCAATGGCAACGCAACATTCCTGGGCGTGCCCAATGCGGTTACGAAGAGACCTCCCGTCATCCAGCCGGATGTCCTCCGGGACGGATCGATCCCCGGAACTCTGTTTGCTTTTAACGGGCGGGGTGCAAAAGTCACGCTGAAGAACCTCTACCTCCTCGGCACGGCGATCAACAATACGCCGAGCTACGGCACGGGCCAGGCGGTGCAGGTGTCGTCCGACAGCGTGCGGTTCGTCGCAGACAACGTGATCTTTGAACAATGGTCACAGTTCGCGATCGGCTACAGCGGGAACTGGGACAAGTTCTTTATCACGAACTGCAAGTTCCGGAACATGACGACCCAGCCGAACCAGTGGTATGTCGGGGAAGCGATCCGCAACGAGAACTACCTCGGCAGGTTCCCCACCGATTCGCTGGTCATGAAGTACAACACCGTGCTCTGCATCGGCGGCTATGCCTCATGCCCGGTCACCACGGCGATCATCAAGTACTTCGAATTCACCCACAACGACGTCATCTACACCTTCAAGAATCCGTTCTTCATCTTCAACGTCACGAACGGGAAACTGAACGACAATATCTTCTATGCCAACTATGCCGGCGCGATCAACAAGACCGAATATCCGTGGTGGGATCAGCTCTGGTCTCCGGAGATCGGATCGGTGATCGACTTTGATAATCTGGATCTTCCGAAGGACAGCGTCTTCAACCCGTCCGATATCGGGAACCCGAAACTCGACTCGCTCTCCGAACGGAAACGGAATATCGAAGTGCGCGGCAATGCCTACTTCTGGCCGACCGCTCTGACCAACTTCTGGAAAACCTGGAATGATACCGCCCATGTCGACTCGCTCTATCTGCCGACCTGGATGAACGCACGGACCACCAACATGTTCACGAACAAGACCCGTTGGCCCGGGTTTGTGCAGGCGGGGAATCAGAACGTTGATCCGGGATTCGGTGCTTCCATTCCGGGCGTCCTGAACGCCTCGGCAGGAAACGGCGTCGGATTGCTGGGCTGGTTCACGGTCACACGTCGTGGCACAGGGACAACCCAGCTTTGGGGATACAACATGACGCAGGTCGGGTCGGCCCTCAACTGGGTACCGCCGTGGCCTCTTCCGGAAGCAGCGGATATGATGTACAGCAGTACCGCTCTGAGGAACGGTGGGACCGACGGCGGACCGGTGGGCGATCCCAACTGGTTCAGCGTGACGGTAGGCGTCAATGAGAAGCCCGGCACGGTGCCGCAGGCATACTCGCTGTCGCAGAACTACCCGAACCCCTTCAACCCGTCAACCAAGATCGACTTCACGATCCCTGCGGCAGCGCACGTCCGTATCACAGTCTTTAACGTGCTCGGCCAGGAAGTGGCGACCGTGGTCAACGGCCTCATGACGTCCGGCAGCCATACCGTGGCGTTTGATGCCTCGAAACTCGCCAGCGGCGTGTACATGTACAAGCTGGTTGCAGGCGACTTCGTGAGCACCATGAAGATGGTTCTGCTGAAGTAACGCTCGTTTTCTTTCATTATCTTACCGGACCCACCGGCGGACGGCCGTTCTGGCCGTCTGCGGTGGGTCCGGTTGTATCATCCAGGTGCCATGATGATCTGCTCACAGATGAACCCACGACGCCGGAGAGGCAGGCAAGTGCTGCGGGTGCTGCTTGTCATGATGTGCACACTGTCGCTCACCGCGCATTCGCAATACCGCGTGATCGGCTACTATCCCATGTGGATGAAGTCGACACTCCCCGCAGGCCTTGTAAAATTCAACTATCTGACACACATTAACCATGCGTTCGCCTGGCCCAATGCCGATGGTAGCCTTGCCTTTGCAGAAACGTCGGTGGATACGGGGCTCATTGGCGCGACCCACAGGGGCGGCCGGAAAATCTTCCTCTCCTTCGGCGGTGCCGGGACGCTCCAGACAGCCAACCTCGCCACAGTTGCGGCAGACCCCGCCCTGCGCGCTTCGTTCATCGCCAACGTGGTCGCCCATCTCCAGGCCTACAAATACGACGGCGCAGACATGGACTGGGAAGGCCCTCAGACCCGGGCCGACAAGGTGAATGAAATTGCTCTCACCCGCGAAATGTATGCAGCCTTCCATGCGGCCGATACGTCGTGGCGCATTTCGATGGCGGTCGGCGTGTCGGATTGGTCGGGTCAGTGGCACGATTTTGACTCATTGCGTCAGTATATTGGATGGTTCAACGCAATGACCTATGATTTTCACGGCGGATGGTCCGCCCATGCCGGGCATAATGCGCCGCTCTATGCGCCGCAAAGTGACCCCGACGGTTCCGTCGATCAGGGAATTCAGTACCTGCACCAGCAACGCTCGATTCCCGGCGGTCAGATCGTGCTCGGCCTCCCGTTCTATGGCCATGAATTCCAGGCATCAGTCCTGTACGGACCGAAAACCGAACCGACCGTGGATGTGGTCTACAGTGACATACCGGCAAAGCTCGCAGCAAACTGGTCGTATAACTGGGATGCTGTCTCCCAGGTTCCGTATCTCCTGAATCCTGGCGGAAACAGGCTGACGTCATACGACGACACGACCTCCCTGGCCTTGAAGTGCTCGTATGCAAAAACCGGCGGGCTCTCCGGAGTGATGATCTGGGCGATCGGCCAGGACATCACCGCAGGCCGGCAACCGCTGATGGATGCGGTCGGCAAAGCGATGGCGATTCCGACAGACGTCGTCACGGCCGGCGGCCTTCCGGTCCAATTCACCCTTGAACAGAATTTTCCCAATCCGTTCAATCCGTCGACGACGATTCGGTTTATTCTCCCCGCGAAATCCCATGTGCGTCTCGCCGTCTTCACCATCCTCGGGGAGGAAGTCGCCACGCTCGTCGATGCGCCACAGGAAGCTGGCATGCACGATGTGCGGTTTGACGGTGCGCGGCTCGCAACCGGCGTGTACGTCTGCAGAGTGACCGCCGGAGAAACCGTGCGGTCGGTGAAAATCCTTCTTGTCCGATAACAAACGGAACGCAATGAGTGAGCTGAACGGAGCCATGAGAGTATATGACGCGCGCTCCGCGGTGGAGCGCCTTGCCGTGGAGGGAAGCGGCCGGGCCCTGATGTATCCGCCCACGGAAAAGATTCAGATCGTCGAAGTGGCCAACTTCCCGGCCCTCGGGAAACTCGCTGCACTCCGGTTCCTCGAATGGGTCCTGAAGAATCCCGGCGGCGTGATCTCGCTGCCGACAGGGAAGACGCCGGAGCATTTCATCAAGTGGGTGTCGCGCATCCTCGAACGGTGGGAAACGAAGGAAATCCAGTCGCTCCTGGAGGGACACGGCATCGAACCGGGGCGGCCGCCGGACATGAAGAGTCTCCGGTTTGTCCAGATCGATGAGTTCTACCCGATGGACGCGGCGCAGCATAACAGCTTCCACCACTACGTGAGCGAGTTCTACTTACGCGGATTCGGACTCTCCGTGAACGACGCACTCCTGATCAATGCGACGTCGCTCGGCCTCCCGGCAGGGAAGACCATGGCCGAAGTGTTTCCGGAGAATATCGTCGATCTCACGCTCCGTGTCCGGCAGACCCGGACCAATCTGGAACGGCTCCAGCGGGATGTCATTAACCGTGTGGATGAATTCTGCATGGAGTATGAATCCGCAATCCGGGCGATGGGGGGGATCGGGTTCTTCCTCGGCGGCATCGGACCGGACGGGCACATCGCATTCAACGTGCGCGGATCGAGCGTCTACTCCGTCACCCGTCTGACCGGCACCAACTACGAAACGCAGGCTGCAGCGGCGACCGATCTGGGCGGTATCGAAATCTCACGCACCCGCCTGGTGATCACGATCGGGCTGGCCACGATCACCTGTAACCCCTCGGCCGTGGCCATCATCATCGCAGCAGGCGATGCCAAGGCGCCGATCGTTCAGATGGCGGTTGAAAATGTCAAGGGCCCGCAGTACCCGGCCTCGGTGCTCCAGGATCTCCCGCATGCCCGGTTCTACCTCACACACGGGGCCGCGAGCCTGCTGATCGAACGCCGGTTCGAAAACTTCCGGAATGCGCCGGAGGTCACCGCGGCCATGTCCGAGGATGTGGTGACGTCGCTTGCGCTCAGCTGCCATGCGACCCTCCAGGACCTGAAGCCCGGAGACTTTGAAGGGGACCGGTTTGCCCGGGACCTTCTCGGGAAAAGCGGTACCGGCGCCCGCGCGCTGGCCGCATCGGCACGCGAGAGTATCGTCGCCAAAATCTCCCGGGGTCTGAAGCCGGTGTCGGACACGACCTTCCTTCACACCGAACCGCATCACGACGATATCATGCTTGGCTATCTCGCGTACATCTACCACCTCGTGCGCGACCCGTCCAACAAACACCACTTTGCCAATCTGACGTCCGGCTTCACCTCGGTGTCGAACAGCTATTTCCTCTCCCTGCTTCTTAAGCTGGATGCGTTTCTCGACAGCGGAGCGCTGTTCACTTTGATCCAGTCCGGCTTCTTCGACCGGAACG
>JBGPYM010000129.1:0-8650 GCA_041493205.1 Bacteroidota bacterium | reverse complement strand
GTCAATTTTGGCGGCTCGGTGCCCATGGGCGTGCCGAACGAGGTAGCCGTGGCCGGAACACAGCGCGACGTGTTCCCGAGCGGTCACACGATGATGACCCTCGTCCTCATGTACCTGAGCGTCCGGTACAGGATCCGTCTCCGCTGGCCTGTGCTTATCACGGGCACCCTGTTGATCATCGCGACGGTCTACCAGCGGTATCACTATGCCGTTGACATACTTGGCGGCGTCCTCTTCATGATACTCTGCGTAGCCACCGCGCCCCGCCTGTACGCCTTCACGAAAGAGCGCCTGGGGACAATGGAAAGCCGGTTTCCCGACGCCTGATCCCCCCTTGACACATTCCCTGCAAATAGATATATTGTAACATATGAACAGTTGTTCAATTGTTTGCTGACGGATTCCCATGAAACCGCGCCACGCCCCGTATACGACGCACGGAACGGTCCTCCACCGCAGGCAGGTGGAAGACGCGCGCCGTGCCATCCATGCACCCGACGTCCTGCAGGGGCTGAGCCAGACATTCAAGATGCTGGGCGATGAAACCCGCCTGAAGATTTGCCTGGTCCTTGCCCGGCAGGAACTCTGCGTCAGTGACATTGCCGGCCTGGTCGGTATGAGCGAATCCGCTGTGTCGCATCAGCTCCGCATCATGAAGGCGATGAGGCTGGTGGCCTACCGGCGGGAGGGGAAAATGACGTATTACATGCTGGACGATGACCATATCGAAGACCTGATCCGGCTGGGGGCGCGCCATGTTGCGGAGTGATGAAGCGCGCTACGTGGTCTCTGGCGTCTGCTGTGCAACGGAGGAGACGGTGCTCCGGAAGGCGCTGGATGGTTCCATCGGCTGCGACGCGTACGAATTCAACAGCGTGACGTCAGAGCTCCGCCTGGTGAAACCGATTGACGGACGGAACGTGCTGCAGGAAATCCGCAGGGCGGGGTTTGACGGGAGGCGGAGGGATGCACCGCCGGAACGCCAGCCGTTCTTCCGCGCGCACGCCGCGGGAATTTCCGCCGGTGGAGCGGGACTCCTGACGCTCGCCGGTCTGGCGGCCGGCAACGGAATGACGGCGCGGGTCCTCTTCGGTGCCGCGATTCTGATCGGCGGATGGAAAGTTGCCCGAAAAGCGTTCGGGGCGCTCCGCACGCGATCCCTCGACATGAACGTGCTGATGAGTGTCGCCGTCGCAGGCGCCCTGTTGATCGGCAAATGGGAAGAAGGCGCGGCGGTCATCGTGCTGTTCGCCGTCGCGCTGATGCTGGAGACCTACAGTAACGAACGGACCCGGAAAGCGCTCAAGTCCCTCCTTGCGCTTTCACCCGACCGGGCCGCTGTTATCAGCAACGGAGGAGTGGAGCTCATCGAAGTCGGCGACGTCCCTCCGGGAGCGATGATCATCGTCCGGCCGGGTGAGCGGATCCCGCTTGACGGCACCGTGAGCGAAGGCTCTTCCCCGGTGAACGAAGCGCCCGTCACCGGTGAATCGGCCCCGGTTATGAAATTCTCCGGCGCAACGGTCCATGCCGGAACGCTCAACGGTACCGGCGCGCTCCGCGTCCGGGTCACCGCACGGGCGGAGGATTCAGCCATCGCCCGGATCATGAAGCTCGTGGAGGAAGCGCAGTTGCGCCGTGCCCCGGTGCAGCAGTCCGTCGACAGGTTCGCGCGCGTCTACACTCCGGCGGTGCTGGCAATGGCTGCTGCGGTCGCCGCCCTCCCCCCGCTCCTCGCCGGCGCCGACCCGCTGGCGTGGTTGTACCGGGCCCTGGTCCTCCTGGTGATCGCCTGCCCCTGCGCCCTCGTCATCGCAACCCCGGTAGCGATTGTCAGTGCAATAACACGGGCGGCCCGGAGCGGGATTCTCGTGAAGGGGGGGATGCACATCGAGACCCTTGCACGCGTCGCGGTGCTCGCGATCGACAAAACGGGCACGCTGACAGCGGGCGTGCCCGGGGTGACAGATGTCCTTCCGCTCGATTCCCGTTCCAGGGGCGAGCTCCTTGCGATCGTCGCGGCGCTTGAACAGTATTCCGAACATCATCTTGCATCGGCAGCCCTCATAGCCGCGGAGCGGGAGTCGGTCCGGTCCGATGCTCTGGGCGTCGACGCATTCGAGGCAATTCCCGGCAGGGGAGTCAGAGGACGGATCGGGGGCGTCACGTACACGCTGGGCAACAGGGCGCTCGGAGAAGAATCGGGGGTCATGACGCCCGATGCGGCCCGTCAGATGGACGCCCTGTCGGCAGCCGGGAAAACGACGATCGTTCTCGGTGCAAACGGACATCCGTTGGGCATCATCGCATTCAGGGATGGGATCCGGAGTCACGGCGCGTCTGCGCTGGCCCGGTTGCGGTTGATGGGCATACGGAAGATCGTGATGCTTTCCGGTGATACCCCAGCAGCCGCACAGGAGATCGCACGGGAACTCGGCATTGATGATGTGCGCGCTTCCCTCCTTCCGGCGGCAAAAGTGGCTGCGATAGAACAGTTGAAACGGGAAGCGGGAACGGTGGCAATGGTGGGTGACGGGATCAACGACGCGCCGGCCCTTGCGGCGGCGTCGGTCGGCATTGCCATGGGGGTTGCAGGGACCGATGCGGCCCTCGACACCGCGGATGTGGTCCTGATGAGTGACAGGCTCACCCATCTGCCGTATCTGTTCGGGCTCAGCCGCGCGACCCTGCGCATCGTGCGCCAGAATATCGGCATCGCGGTGGGCGTGAAGCTGCTTTTCCTCGCCCTCGCGCTGGCCGGCCCCGCGACGCTCTGGATGGCAATTCTTGCGGACGATGGTGCCGCCCTTGCCGTCATTCTGAACGCAATGCGCGTCCTGGGTTATCGCGGAGAAGAGCCATAACCGATTGTCGTTGACAGTTTTGAGGAAATTGCGTACCTTATCTACCCGTTGGTTATTCTGATATTGTACCCCTGAAGAGGAAACACCGTATGTTTGCTGTCGTAGAGATCGCCGGGAAACAGTTTACTGTCTCTCCGAATGACACGATTGTGGTCCCCACGCTGAATGAAAAGGCCGGCACGAAGCTGAAATTTGACCGTATCATGCTGCTCGGAAGCGAAAAAGAGATCAGGGTCGGCAATCCCCTGGTCACCGGAGCAAACGTGGAGGCAACGGTTGTGCGGGACGTCCGGGGGGACAAAGTGATGCTCCTGAAGAAAAAGAAACGGAAGGGGTATCGGGTAAAGAAGGGACACCGGCAGAACTACACGGAAGTGAAGATCACAGCTATCGCATAACGAGGGCAGGCACCATGGCGCATAAAAAAGGGGTTGGGAGTTCACGGAACGGACGCGACAGCAACGCGCAGCGTCTCGGGGTGAAGCGTTTCGGCGGTGAGAGTGTTCCCGCGGGGAGCATACTGGTCCGCCAGCGCGGCACGCGGTTTCAGCCCGGCCGCAATGTGGGTATCGGGGGGGATGACACGCTCTTTGCCAAGATTGACGGCGTCGTCGAGTTCCGGAAATACAGCAAGTCAAGAAAAGTCGTCAGCGTTCTTCCCAGGGCCTGACGCCCCGTACCGCCGGGTACGCCGGCGGCGGGCTCTCGCCTCACGTCCAGAAGTTCCGGCACGCGCCGGACACCACCCGCTCTCTTCGACCCATCTGTTCTCGTTCACAACCGCTTCTCTCACGAAAATCCTGGAGGTTGCCATATGAAAATTACTGTCATAGGCGCCGGCAACGTTGGTGCCACCACGGCGCAGCGCATCGTCGACAAGCAGCTCGCCAACGAAGTTGTCATGGTGGATGTCCTCGAGGGCATCCCGCAGGGAAAAGCCCTGGACATGTTTGAGGCCACGCCGGTCGAGAAAACCGACGTGAAAGTGGTCGGATCGAACGGTTATGATGAGACGGCCAACTCCGACATCGTGGTCATCACGGCAGGCATTGCGCGGAAGCCGGGCATGAGCCGCGACGACCTGATGAATACCAACAGCGGGATCGTGAAGAGCTGCACCGAAGCGGCGGTGGCGAAATCCCCCCGCGCACTCCTTATCGTCGTTTCGAATCCCCTCGACGTGATGACCTACGTTGCCATGAAAGTGAGCGGGTTTGAACGCCAGCGGGTGATGGGCATGGCGGGGGTTCTGGATGCGGCCCGGTTCCGTTCGTTCATCGCCATGGAGCTCAATGTCTCCGTGGAAGATGTCAATGCGTTTGTGCTGGGCGGTCACGGCGACTCGATGGTCCCGCTTCCTCGCTACTCGACGGTGGCCGGCATTCCGATCACCGAGCTCATGAGCCAGGCCACCGTGGAACGCCTCGTGAAGCGTACGCGGGACGGCGGCATTGAAATCGTCAATTACCTCAAGACCGGCAGCGCGTACTATGCGCCGTCGTCTTCGGCGGTTGCAATGGTGGAGGCGATCGTCAGGGACAAGAAGAGAATCCTCCCCTGTGCGGCATGGCTGCAGGGAGAATACGGGCTGCGCGACACGTTTGCCGGCGTTCCCGTGAAGCTTGGAAAAAAGGGGATCGAAGAAATCATCCAGATCAAACTGAACGCGGACGAACAGGCGGCGTTGAACAAATCCGCCGAAGACGTCAAAACGTCAATCGCGAAACTGAAGCTCTGAACAATGGCGGACCCTCTTCGGGAAGCGGGCTGGTGGCGACGGCACTTCGTCGCGCACGGGTCCGCTTTCTTTATTTTTGTCATGGTGGTGGGCGCAACCGGGTGCCGGGATACGACCGTCGACTCGTCCGCAACCGTGCCGGGAGGGCCGCCGGTGGTCACGTTTGTGCCGGGCGATACTCTCATCTTCGACTCCTGGGCGCTGAATGGTTTCGGCGACCGGATTGCCGCGTCGCAGACCAGCGTGCTGTGGCGTGTCGTTGACACGGGGGGAACGGCGGCGGGAAAAACGCGCATCACCACCATTATAGAGCAGGCGGGTCCCGGCGCGCCGCCGATACGTCCCGATACGCTCATGTTCCAGTTCCGCAGCGATGGCGATATCTATCAGTACGGATTCCTTGCGCGCTCCGTGCGGATAAGGGAAAACCGCATCATACCGTTCGCATGGGACAGGATTGCGGCGTTCTCACTTCCGGCGGGTGGAACCTGGATCGTGGGGGCGCAGGACACGGGGGGAACAGATCTCGTGCAGGGAAGAGTGCTCGACGACAGATCGTTTTTCTCGGTCAGCGTGAACGGAGTCGAGACCCTCTTCCGGGGATACAGCGTGACGATGGTGGGAACAAATTATGAATACGGGTTCACGATTGCCGCTCCGCCCCCGGCAATGGTCGTGCAACAGGAAGACCCGGGGCCGGTGCGCAACGGCCGGCTCCGCATCCTGAACACGCTGCGGGTCCACGGATGGCCGTGAACGGGCCCGCGGCCGGCCTGTCTACTTGTTGGTGTCAAGCCAGAGCCTGACCTGCGTGCCGCCCTTGCCGAAGTCGAACTCGACTTTGTCCATGAGAGTCCGCATCAGGAAAATTCCCCGCCCGCTCTCGCGGAGCACATTCTCCTTTGCAAGCGGGTTCCCGATCTTTTCCGGCTTGAACCCCTTCCCTTCGTCGTCCACCATGATGAGCAACCACCCCGGGAGTACCTCGCAGGTGATACGGACCCTTCGTGCCGGTTCCGACCTGTTGCCGTGAATAATGGCGTTGTTCACGGCCTCGGTCAACGAGACCATGAGCTTGTGGAATTGGATCTCGTCGAGACGGATCGATTTTCCGAGCTTCTTGAGGAGAGCCTCCACACGCCCGATATTGCGCGGGTTGCTCTTCATCGTCAGCCGGAATATCAACTGTTTCGAAGCCACAGAGTACCCCTTCAAAGGGTGAGAGTAACGCTCATCGTCATGTTCGAGAGCGGACGCACAGATCCGTCCGGCTGCCTGCGCCGCTCATACCAGCCCTGGAACCCAATGCGGCTGTGGGGGCCGGGCTCCCAGAGAATCGTACAGGTCGGCCCTACACTGCTCAGAAAGGTATCCAGCGCCTTTGTTCCCGCTACATAAGCGTACCGCGACTGCGCAAAATACCGCGCCCCCACCGCAAAGAACGTCCTTCCCCACGGAGTAAACCGGAGCTGCAACGCATACGTCTCCTCGATCGCAGAATTTTCTGTCCGTTCGCGGAATTCGCTCCATTTCAGCTGTCCCCGCTCATAAACCTTCCAATATGCAAAAAAGTCAATCCCGAGTCGGTGCGTCAGATCAATCGACGTCGAATCAATGCAACCGAACTGACGATAGGAAAAACTCTTTACGGATGCCAGCTGCTGCTCAAAATCATACACTGTGTAGTTGGCAAGGACTTCAAAAGCGTTCATGCTGGTGATCCATGACACGGGCCGGAACGTCGTGCGCGGCGAAAGCCGGAGAACGCGGTTGATGCTGTTGTTGGCGCTCCGCTCCTTGAGCAGATAGACGGTATGGCTCTGCGTTCCGTCCAGGACAACATCCAGTGTCAGCGCGCGGCTGACCCGGTGGGACGTGACCAGCGAGAGTGCGACGAGGAGCTCGTCCCGGTCTTCCACGTTCAGATCACTCGGCGTATCGTACCGCAGAATCCCCGCAGATCCGGAGAGCGATATCCGGTCGGACATGGTCACCGGCACTTCAACGGATCCGCTTAGCACGGTACGGCGCGAAGTGTTGTCCTTAAGCTGCTCCTGCCGGTTGCGTTCCGCATAGCGCAGCGCGACGGCAGGTGATGAGTCCGCCGGCCGTTGCGCTGCGTGCGCTTCGGTGCGCTCGCTGTAGAAGAGCCGGATCCATCCGCCCGCCCTCCCGTCGGCGCTCCGGTATGCCGCCTGCGCATAGGTGTCAAGCCGGAACTCATCGATCTTTGTGTCAAACTGGACGTCGCGCGGTCCGATTGCATTCCAGTTGCGCAGGTCCTTCTGGAGCCCCCGGCCGTTGATTGCCACGAAGAGGGAGGTGGACAGGGATGGATCGAAATCGTAGTCAAGCTTGTTGGCAAATGAAAACACTTCTTCCGACCTGCTTTCGATATTGCTGTCCGCCACCGCGTAAAACTCGCGCCGGGTCTTGTTGAACCCCGCCTCCAAACTGTCCCGGGTGAATCGGGAGAATGCCTTCTGAATGCCGATCCGGGCCACATGGTCTTCCAGTCTCCGCGGGGTTAACAGGTCCTCCCGGAATTGCCCTCCCCCGGAAATCAGGTACCCGTCAATGTCGGTTGTCGGCAGCCGCGCCCCCAGCGCATAGGCAAGACCGCGGTCGCCGATCCCCGCCTGTGTGTCCCAGCGGTACCCCGCAAGAGGGGTCAGGAAGAAGGAAGGAGTGAGAGTGTACTCGGCACCTCCCAGCACGGCGTAGGTTGACGCGTTGTTGAGTCCGGTCCCCTTTTCATCGGTGTAAGTGAACGAATTCCATTGCACCAGCGGCGACAGAACGTCACTGACTGGCGCCTGCACCGCGAGCGACACAGTCTGCTGCGTGCTGTGGAGTCTGTCTCGCCCGCCGGGAGGGATGCCGTCCAGACGAATAATGTTGGCGGCATACTGCTGGAGGAAGCGTATACGGATGGCGCCTGCCGTGGTGTCGACGACGGCGCGGTTGACCCAGTTGTATGTGTTCAGGTTCCTGTCGAAGAGAATCGACCCCGTGTTCGGCCGCTGGAGCGTGTCCGGAGCGGTTTGCTCGCCGGTCCGAAGAGCCTCCTGGGCCATCGCGGGAATGCAGGCGAAGCATATGGCGAGCACAACGGGCGCTACGGTATGCTGCCGGGAGTGCATGTGCGCCCCTCAGTTCAGCGGGGCCGTGTCGCCGCGGGAAGGGATTCCAACGCTCCCGAATCCGGCCTCCCGCAATCCCCCTCCAAGTTTCTCCGCCTGGTCCGGATCCCCGTGGACGAGGAAGACATTCTTCATCTGCTTCGGCGGAAACTGCCCGATGTAACGCAACAGCTCGTTCCGGTCAGCATGCGCACTGAAGGAGTTGAGCACAGCGACCTCCGCCTTCAGCTCGTGAGGTTCACCGAAGATGTTGACCATCGGCTCGCGCATTACCAGGCGCTTGCCGAGCGTGTTCTCGGCCTGGTAGCCGACAATCAGAATGAGCGTGCGGGGGTCACCAACGTTGTTCGCAAGATGATGAAGGACGCGCCCCGCTTCGCACATCCCGGACGCCGCGATGATGATGCAGGGGCCGGGCCGGCCGTTGAGTGCCTTCGACTCCTCCACGTCCCGGACATATGTCAGCCGGTCGAATCCAAAAGGGTCGTTGTTGTCGGGAGCATTGATCACGGCGAGGGTGTCTTTGTCGAAGCACTCGGGATGCTTCCGGAAGACCGCGGTGACGTTGACCGACAGCGGGCTGTCCACGAAGACGGGGATATGATCGATCTTTCCTTCCACGCTCAGCTGGTGAAGCATGTAGACGATTTCCTGCGTGCGACCGACGGAAAACGCCGGTATGATGATCTTGCCTTTCCGTTCGTAGGCCCGCAGGATCGGTACGAGCAACTGATCCTTCATCTCTGTGACCGGAGCGTGCAGCCGTCCACCGTACGTACTCTCGCTGATGAGATATTCCGTCCCTTCCTCGCCGATAAACACCGGATCACGGAGAATCGGGAGGTTCGGCCGGCCGAGATCGCCTGTGAATGCAAGCCGGACCGTGCGGTCTCCCTCGCGCAGTG
>JBGPYM010000006.1:0-31613 GCA_041493205.1 Bacteroidota bacterium | reverse complement strand
GCTGAAGCAGCACGGATGCATGATCATCTCCCCGCCAAAGCCGGCGGTGGCGTTCCAGAACAGGCGTGTGGTCTTCCTGTTCACGCCGACGTTTGAGGTTATCGAACTTGTGGAAGAAGATGTGAAAGCACGTTCATGAAGATTGCCCTCCTCAGTTCATATACGGCCGACCTCTTCCCGGGTGAAGTCGACAAACGGATGCCGGCGTACGGTCTGACCGCAGAATGGTATGTGGCTCCGTTTAACCAGTACCGCCAGGAAATTCTCTCCCCGGATGCGCCATCCAAGAAATTCCAGCCCTCCATCGTGCTGCTTCTGCTCAACGACGAAGAGCTGCTCTCGTTCGCCCCCGAGAGCCTCCGCGATCTCCTCGAACAGGCGTCGAAGGGATTCCCCGCATCGACCGTCCTTGTCAACACGTGTACCTCCGTCCGGGCGCAGGCCATGCGGCTGCTGGAGTGGAATACTCCGGATTCGCGGAGGATCCAGGCAGCGCGCATCAACCTGGCCCTTGCGGATGCGGCGCAGGCGCTCCGTAATGTCTTCGTGCTGGACCACGAGCGCGTCGTCGCGACATACGGCGGGGAGCGCATGTTCGACCCCCGCTATTACTACCTCGCAAAAATGCAGTACAGCGGATTCGGACTTCAGAAGATCGCCGAACAGGCGGCAATGGCGATTGCCGCCGTCGCGGGCGTGCGAAAGAAATGCCTCGTGCTCGATCTTGACAACACGCTCTGGGGAGGCGTTCTCGGAGAAGAGGGCATGGAACATATCCGCCTCAGCAACGACGGCGAGGGGAAGGCCTATTTCGATTTTCAGCAGCAGCTTCTGCGGTACTTCCGTACCGGGACCATCCTGGCCATCTGCAGCAAGAACGACGAGGACATCGCTCTGGACGCGATCGAACGGCATCCGTTCATGGTTTTACGCAAGGAGCACTTCGCCGCCTGGCGCATCAACTGGGTGGACAAAGTGACGAACATGCGCGCGATCGCTGACGAACTTAATCTGGGCCTGGATAGCTTTGTCTACCTCGACGATTCCCCGCATGAGCGAAACTTCGTGCGCAGCGCGATCCCGGAGATCACCGTGCCCGATCTGCCGGCGGATGCCTCCGCATACCCCGGGTTTGCAGCGGCAATGCCGTATTTCGAGACATTCACGGTGACGGCAGAGGACACTGAGCGTGGGAAATCGTACGTCGAGGAGCGCAAACGCAGCGAGATTCACCGGACGGCATCGTCCGTGGACGAATTTCTCTCCTCACTCAATATCCGGGTCTCCGTCCGTCCGGCGGACGAATTCACTTATCCGCGTGTCGCACAGCTGACCCAGAAAACGAACCAGTTCAATCTGACGACACGCCGGTATACCGAAGGAGACATTCGTTCCCGTGCGGCCGACACTCGCTGGAAGGTGCTTTATGCCACCGCGAGCGACACCATTGGCGATTCAGGCATCGTGGGAGCCGCCCTCGTCGAGCTGCGTGACCGCGTTGCGCGGCTCGACACATTCCTCGTAAGCTGCCGTGTCCTCGGCAGGGGGATCGAACAGGCGTTTCTCGCAGAAGTCGAGCAGGCGGCGAAAGACGCAGGCTGCGATGTGCTCCACGCAGAGTATATCCCGACGAAGAAGAACGGCATGGCAAAGGATTTCCTGTCTGCCAGCGGCTTTGTGCGGGAAGGCGAACGCTACGTCTATGACCTCGGCCGTCAGATTTCCTTCCCATCCTGGATACAGGTGACAGAACATGAGCAGCGATAACGTGTTTGACAAAGTCCGGCAATGCGTTGCCTCCGTCTTCACTCTCAACACGGATATGATATCCCTTGAGTCCACGTTTGAGACGATTCCGAACTGGGACTCCCTGGGGCACCTGCGGCTGATCATGGCGGTGGAGGAAGCGTTTTCGATCAGGTTCACCACGGAGGAAATTCCCACGCTGCTCTCGGTGCGCCTCCTGTGCGATACCGTCGCCAAATACCTCGGATGAAAGCGGCAGGGACGATCCATGGTTGAGATAGAACACCTGACCCGGGAGCTGCTCCACGCATCTGTCGGGGAGATCTGTGAGGTGGAACTTGAGGCGGTGGAGACTTCCGGCGGGACGTACCGGCATCCGTGGGGGCATGAGGAGTTTACCGCGGAGCTTCCCGGGAAATGGACATACAGCCGCGTAATGCGGGATACTGGTAGAATCGTCGGATTTCTCGTGATGAGCGACAAGGTCGCACCGGGCGGGATGCATTATCTTCATGCGCACCGGGCGGCCATTCTGAAGGGCGTGCGGCGCCCGAACCTCCTTCTGGACACGTATCACGACGTATTTCAGGAAGCAAAAAAGAACGGTCTGAAGTGGTTTGTAACGAAACAACAGTCGTACCACCCGGCGATGCTGCTCTGGTACACGAGGGTGCTGGGGTGCACTGTTCTTAAGGAGCGAAAGGATATCGAGGAGTTTGCTGGTCTCCTGCCCGACACGGTGAAGGTCGGGGGCGACGGGAAAATCGTCGCAGCGGCCGCTGGTGACAGCGAAGGCCAGTACTTCATCGCCAGGGAATTCTAGTCCCCGACCCCACTCCCATTGCGAGGTGAGAATGTTCTCTATAACCAAGAAGACTGTCCTGGCCGTGGCGCCGCATGTTGATGACGTCGAGCTCGGTGTCGGCGCATCCATCCACCATCTGGCGAAGGACAACGACGTGTACTATGTCGCCCTGTCGCTCCCGCCCCTTGTCGACAAGCCGGTCTTCATGCAGGAGTTCCAGGAAAGCGTGAAGTACCTTGGCATCGAACAATCCCGGATCATTCTGCGTGACTATGATCCGCGCAACCTCTTTGACTCCCGGAGCGAAATCCTCCAGCTGTTTTTCGATCTGAACAAGAAGCTGAAGCCCGACCTCGTGTTCATCCCGAACAGCCTGGATATCCACCAGTCGCATGAAGTGGTGTATGCGGAAGCCCGGCGGGCATTCAAGTATCTGACGCTGCTCGGATACGAGCTGCCGTGGAACAGCATGGAATTTCCCATGGACGCATTCATCACCGTTCAGAAGGAGGACGTGGACGCGAAGATCGCAGCGATCAATGCGTACAAAACTCAGAAACACCGGATGTTTTTCTCCAACGACATCGTTGGCGACCTGGCCCGCGTCCGCGGCAAGCAGATCGGGCACCAGTATGCGGAGTGCTTTGAACTTGTCAGGCTGATCCTGTGATCGTCAGCATCCATCAACCCCATTTCCTCCCGTGGATGGGGTATTTCAATAAGGTGCTCCGGAGCGACGTGTTCGTCTGGCTGCATTCGGTGCAGTACCGGAAGAACTACTACCAGAACCGCACGAAGATCAAGAACATCAACGGTCAGCCGCTCTGGCTCACGCTGCCGGTCCATGCGCCGTTCGGGGTGACCATCGATCACGTCACGATCGCCGACCCCCGGTGGAAGGAACGGATACAGAAAACGGTGGAACAGTGTTACCGAAAGACTGCGCACTTCGACGCGTGCTGGCCGCGCATTGCCCAGGCTCTCGAGCTTTCAACTGACAGCCTGAACGATGTGAACTTCCGGACGTTTCAGGCGGTAATAGAATTGCTCGGTGGCGGCGGGCCGAAGGTCGAGTCCATCGGCGACCTTCCCGCATCGTCACAGGATCCGACGCTCCGGCTTGTGGAAGTGTGTACGGCGTTGGGGGCCACCCACTACATAGCCGGAAAGGGGGGCGCCAATTACCTGCGTGTGGAGGAATTCGAGAAGGCCGGCATTACGGTGCTCTGGCAGGCGTTTGACCCGGGGGCAGTGGTCTATCCCCAATACGGCGAAGGGTTTTTGCCGGGGCTCTCCATGCTCGATTGCCTTTGCAATGCCGGGGCTGACCGCACCCGCGAACTCGTCCTGAACGCCTGGGGACCTCCCGAGGGGCGCGCATGAGCGGGCAACCCCGCTTCACCATGCGTCTCGGCGTCATCGGGGCTCCCGCACACTGGACCGGCCCGGACGGGCGCTCCTGCGCGTACGAACCGTATGTCCGTGAAATGCGCGTCTGGGCGGATCTCTTCGCGCATGTCCTCGTCTGCGGCCATGCGGGAGAAGGGGAGATGAAGGGGAATCTCGCGCCGTATGAACGCGAGAACATTGAGTTCCGGGCCGTACGGTACACGCGTGACTACGGATTTTCAGGGATGCGGCGGCGACTTGTCCAGATGCCCGGACTCATCCGCAGCGTCCACCGGACGATTCGCGAGAGCGATTTCATTCTGATGCGCAGTCCGAGCCATTTCGGCCTCGTGGGGGCGACGCTCGTCCGCGCGATGCGGAGAAAGAGCATCACGAAATGGGCGGGCGAAAACGCGCGGTACAAGGGGGAGCGCATCCCTTCCCGGATGAACAGGGTGCTCGAAGGGCTCCCGGGAGATCTCCATGTCACGCTCGTCTATGGCGAGCCCCGGACCCCGAATCAGATAAGTTTTCTTCCCGCACTCATGTCGGTTGACGAACTTGCGCTCGCCAGGGAGATCGCGCAGAAACGGACGTGGGAATCACCCTGGAGAATCATGTGCGTGGGGCGGCTGGAACGCTCCAAGAACTTTGACCTCGCACTGAGAGCTCTCGGGGAACTCCGCCACCGGCGGCCTGACCTTCAGTGGACATTCACGCTGATCGGGGACGGGACGGAACAGCGCGCGCTCAAGGTGCTTGCCGCTCAATGCGAAATTGCGGACCGGGTGACGTTCACCGGAGCGCTCTCGTTCCGGGAAGTGCAGGAACAGTATGGCAGGGCGCACATTGCGATCATGCCCGGTGTGAATGAAGGCTGGCCCAAAGTCATTGCGGAAGCGTGGGCGCACGGGGCATTCCCCGTGGCGTCACGCGCAGGCCTCGTTCCCTGGATCCTGAAGGACGGAGAATCCGGTACTGTGGTCGATGCATCGCCCGGAGCACTCGCAGAGGGTCTCGCGGACGCACTCTCGGCCCCCGAACGCCTGCAGGCGCTTTCGGGGAAGCTGTTCGCCCATGCAGCGGAATTGTCGCTCGATCAGTTCAAACACCGGCTGGAGCGCGTCCTTGTGGAACGATGCGGACTCCCGTGACTCAGGAACGCATCGGGGTACTGCAGATGTGCGATACGCTCGATGCGGGAGGAATGGAACGCGTCGCAGTGAATTTGGCCAACGGATTGCCGCGCGAGAGATTTGACTCCCATCTCTGTACGACGCGGCGCGACGGAACCCTTGCGGATGCCGTCGCACCGCACGTGGGACGGCTCCAGCTCCGCCGGCGGCATACGCTTGATCTTGCCGCTCTCCGGAGACTTGTCCGTTATGTCCGGGATCATAAGATCGCCATTCTCCATGCCCATGGACCATCGCTGTTTATTGCCTGGGCTGCGTCCCTGTTCCCTCCGCACCCGCGGGTGGTCTGGCACGATCACTACGGCGCGTTTGAACTGCGCGAACGCCCGGCGTGGCTCTATCGAATACCGGCGGGACGATTGTCCGGCGTCATCGCAGTCAGCACCGATCTCGCAGAATGGTCCCGCGTAAGGCTGGGGATTGCACCGGAGAAGATCCGGTTCATTGCAAACTTCGTGTCCGATCGCCAGGGTTCCGGAAGCCGTCCGGAATTGCCCGGGGTGCGGGAAAGCCGGATCGCTTGCGTCGCAAATCTCCGGCCGCAGAAGAATCACCCGGGGCTGTTGCATGCCATGGCATTGCTCCTCAAAGAAGTTCCGACTTCCCATCTGCTTCTGATGGGAGGGTGCGATGATCCTTCGTACCTGGCCATGATCCGGAGCACCATCGAGGAGCTGAAGCTCACGTCCCACGTGACGTGGCTGGGATCCCGCAAGGACGTTTTTGACGTCCTCGCCGGATGCGACGTCGGCGTCCTGAGCTCTGCATCGGAGGGCCTCCCGCTGGCGCTGCTCGAGTACGGGATGGCCGGGCTTCCCGCGGTAGCCACGCGGGTGGGCCAGTGCGAGGAAGTGCTCGACAACGGAAACGCGGGGCTGCTCGTTGCTCCCGGTGCGCCCGACGCCCTGGCAGAGGCCCTCTGTCAGCTGCTGCGTTCGGCCGAGAAGCGCTCACAATTCGGAAAGGCGCTGCACCGGCGTGTGCAGGAGCACTACAGCGTGACTGCGGCGCTGCAGCGGATCCTCGCAATGTACGACAGTGCGCTCGCAGAGTGGACACAATGAATGCGCCCGTGGGGCGACCGCGGCTCTGTCTGGTGGGTCCCATGGTAGGCAGGACACCCGGCTACGTGACGACCCAGGGAGAAATTCTCAGTGACCTGTTAGCGGCTGAGGGGTATCCCGTCATTGCGACCTCCACCAGGCTGAATCGCTACGCCCGTCTGGCGGACATCGTGAAAACGCTCGTTGTCCGGGGACGTTCCGTCGACATCATGATGATCCAGACTTTCGGCGGTCCCAGCTTTGTGGTTGAGGACATCGCAAGCGCGATCAGCAAACTCCTCGGGTGTCCGATCGTGCTGCACCTCCGGGGCGGCGCGATGCCGGACTTCATGTCGCGGTTTCCGCGCTGGTCGCAGCGTGTGCTCAGTCGCGCCGATCGCATCGTCGTCCCGTCGCTCTACCTGTCGCGGGCCGTGGGGAGGTACGGGTTTTCTTCGGAGATCATTCCGAACATTCTTGTGCTCTCCCGATACCCCTACCGGCACCGGGAGACTGTGCGTCCGAGACTGTTGTGGATGCGGAGCTTCCATCCGCTCTACAATCCTGCGCTTGCCATTCGCGTGCTTGCGCGATTGCGGGCAACGGTGCCGGCGGCAACGCTGGTCATGGCGGGTCAGGATAAGGGTATACAGCCCGCGATCGAGCAGCTTGCAAAATCCCTCGGGGTCGCCGATGCCGTGAAATTCGTCGGGTTTCTCGACCCCGCAGGGAAAGCGCGTGAGGGCGATGCTGCAGATATTTTCATCAACACGAACGATATTGATAACACGCCTGTTGCCGTGGTCGAAGCATGCGCGATGGGTCTCCCGGTGGTCTCGACGAACATCGGCGGGGTGCCCGACCTGCTCACGGAGGGAGAAACAGGGCTTCTGGTCCCGCGCGATGACGACAGAATGATGGCGGACGCCGTGCTGAGACTCCTGCAGGAGCCGGGACTTGCGGCGAGACTTTCCGTGAACGGTAGACGGCTGGCGGAGAGTTCATCATGGGACACTGTCAAAACCGTGTGGGAGAAGCTCATAACGGAACTCGGTGAACATTCCCGGGATCCAGGAAGGAAGCGAAGCTAATGTGCGGAATTTGCGGCATTGCGTACAATGACTCATCACGTGTGAGCGACCGGTCACGCTTCCTTGCAATGCGCGACACGCTCCTCCATCGCGGCCCTGATGATGCCGGTCATCTCATCGAACCCGGCATCGCACTGGGATCGCGGCGGTTGGCGATCCTGGACCTGTCCGAACGCGGGCACATGCCCATGACAACCCCCGATGGCCGGTACACGATCATCCACAATGGCGAGATCTATAATTTTCAGGAACTCCGTGCGACTCTGCTTGCACGCGGGATGACATTCCGTTCCAACAGCGACACGGAGGTGCTCCTTTCGTTGTACGCCGTTGCAGGTCCCGCGATGCTGAATCAACTCAACGGCATGTTCGCCTTCTCGATCTGGGACTCCGTGGAACGTGTGCTGTTCATCGCACGCGACAGGATGGGCATCAAGCCGGTGTATTACGCCGTGCAGCCGGACGGCTTCTACTTTGCGTCGGAAGAGAAAGCACTGTTCGCCGGAGGCGTCCGCGCAGGCTTCGATGCGAGTCGATGGGAGGAATTGCTCTGCTTCCGCTATGTGGCGGGTGAAGAAACCCCCTACGAAGGAGTGAAGCGCCTCCTCCCGGGGCACTACCTGATCTGGAAAGACGGAAAGCTGCACACGAAGCGCTGGTGGTGCCTTGCGGACCGCGCACGAGATCTCCGGGAGGACACCCGCACCGATCCCCTTGCGTGGTTTGCGGAAACATTTGACAGCGCGATCCGGTTACGAAGAATCAGTGACGTACCGATAGGAGTTCTCCTCAGCGGAGGGCTCGATTCGAGCAGCGTTGCCGCGTCTCTCGCCGATCAGGGCGGGAAAGGCACCGCGAGCTTCACGGTACGATTTGACGAGCCATCGTACGATGAGGGACCGCTCGCGCTTCAGATCGCACAGCGCTGGGATCTCGACTATCATGAGCTGAAAGTCTCTCCGGACGATCTCCTCTCCGGACTGCGGACCGCATCATACCTGAACGATGAACCCCTCGTGCATGGCAATGATCTGCACCTCCGGGCCATATCGATCTATGCGAAGCCGCGTGTCACCGTGCTGCTTTCCGGGGAAGGCGCCGATGAACTGCTGGGCGGCTATGTGCGCTATCGTCCATTGCGCCATCCCGGTTTGTTGCGGGCAATGCGCCCGGTATTCCCGGCCGTCAGTTCTCTCATCGGGGTCCGGGGTCGTCTGAAGAAGCTCGCGCGATTCCTTTCGATGGCCTCGCTGGACGATTTTATCCTGTACAATGCGTGCGATGTCCTTCCCGCCGACCTCGAGGCGGTGGGCATGAATCCAGCAGCGCATTTCCCCTACCGTGAGGAAATGCTGCGTGAGGCGAAGTCGCTCTATCCCGCCGATGTGATGCGCCAGGCGATGTACAGCGACCAGCATACGTTCCTCTGCTCCATCCTCGATCGCAATGACCGGATGACCATGGGCGCATCGATCGAGTGCAGGGTTCCTTTCCTTGATTATCGCCTCGTGGAAGGAGTCTCCGCGCTCCCCTCCACCGCATTTGGGGCCGGACAGCAAAGCAAGCCGCTGCTGAGGAAGTCGCTGGGACATCGACTCCCCGAGAGCATTCTGCGGCACCGTAAATGGGGGTTTGGGGTCCCCTGGGGCGGCTATCTGCGGACCATACCGGAACTCCGTGCGCTCGTTGCAGGGCTGCCGGAGTGCGGGCCGGTGAAACACGGACCGTTCGATCCTGCGCGGCTCAGGAATGTTGTCGCGGGATATCTCGCCGGCAACACGGATCACGACGCTCTCATCAGACAGCTCCTGATGATTGTCCTCTGGCATGACGTCTGCATTGAAAAGAGAATCACGGGAGATTAAGGGACCGTATGCAGGACTGGGTGGTACATGCGTATTACGGTTTGCCGGGTCCGGCGCGTTCGGTTGCAGCAAGCATGCGCGGGTATTACCTGCGCGCCTGGCGCTACGGTCCCGAAACGGGCAGATTGGTGGCAGAAGCACATGAGCGCGAGAGCTGGACCAGCGCTCAATGGGCATCATGGCGTCAGGAACGCCTTACCTATATCCTTCATCGCGCCGCTACAACCGTCCCGTACTACCGGGAGGCATGGGCCCGCCGCCGGCGCTCCGGCGATAACGCGTCATGGTCGTATCTCGAACACTGGCCCATCCTGGACAAGGATACCGTGCGGCGGAACGCGGCCGGATTCGTGGCGGGAGATGTTCCGCAACGAACGTTGTTTCACGATCACACAAGCGGGACGTCGGGAAAACCCCTCGATATCTGGATGAGCCGCCACACGCTGCACGCGTGGTATGCGCTTTTTGAGGCCCGCTGGAGGAGGTGGCATGGAGTGTCCCTGCGGGATCGGTGGGCGAACCTCGGAGGACAGCTCATTGTGCCGGTATCGCGGCGGACTCCCCCTTTCTGGGTGTGGAACTCGGCATTTCACCAGCTCTATATGTCGTCCTATCACCTGGCGCCCGATCTGATTCCGTTCTATCTTGATGCTCTTCGCCGGTATGAGATAACGTATCTGCTCGGGTACACGTCGTCGCTGTATGCCCTCGCCCATGCGATCATCAAGCGCAAAAGGACGGACCTCGGCATGAAGGTTGTCCTGACGAATGCGGAGCCCCTTGCTCATCATCAGCGCGAGGTCATCGAAGAAGCATTCCGCTGCCCCGTCCGGGAAACGTACGGGATGACGGAGATGGTGGCGGCGGCCGGAGAGTGTCAGAAAGGACGCATGCATGTCTGGCCCGAGGCAGGCGTGCTTGAGCTTCGCGGTGGAGAGGATGAGCCCGGTGAAGAACCGGCCGGCGAAATGGTTTGCACCGGGCTGATCAACCCCGATATGCCCTTGATCCGGTACAGCCTTGGCGACCGGGCACGGCAGGCCGCCGTTGAGGAACAATGCGCATGCGGCAGATCGCTGCCGCTCATCGGCGCAATCGAGGGGCGGCAGGATGATACCCTTCTTGCGGAGGACGGGCGCCGCATCGGCCGTCTGGATACGGTGTTCAAGGAACGCCTGCCGATCCGGGAAGCACAGATCCTCCAGGAATCACTCGGCGTTGTCCGCGTGAAGTACGTGCCGGATGATGAGTTCACGGCGGAATCCGGGAGAATCATTGTCCACCGGCTGAGGGAACGTATGGGGAATATCGAGGTCATCCTGGAGGAAGTCCGGGAGATCCCCCGGTCTGCCAACGGGAAATTCAGGGCGGTGGTATGCAACGTGCCGCAGGAACAGCGCAAGCAATTCCGGGAGTAAATGAACCCGATCAATGTGCCGAGAGAAATCGGGGACGGGCTTCTGAGCGTGCTCAATCCTGTCGTACGATATTCCGGGACCCATGAGACCGGCAAGGTGGTGCAACTGACGGGAAACGCGTGGGAGTGGGAGAACGCAGGGACCATGGCCGGTACCTCACACGCAGGCCCGTTGTGTTTTCACATGCGTGCGCGTGCCTCCGCCCCCGGAGCGTTCGAACACCAATGGGTGCTGGAGATCGCTGTGGAGGTGCGTGAGCCGGTCAGAGTATATCATTGCGCTGTCGCCACTGAGATCCGGGCGGCCTCCGCTCCGTATGGAGTGGACGGGTCACTCCGGTGGAGCGAATCCCGGCATGACGCGAGCCTTCATGATTTCGGACAATCGGTCTTCCGGTGGAAGGCCGCTGACGGACTGTGTGCGGAATTGCGGCCGCTCAAGGGCTCGCATGCCGTTTGGTACCGCAGAAGAAGGAACCAGTTGCACCTGGAGGTCCTTCTCGATGCTGCGACGCTCCATCCCCGGTGGCAATTTACCGAGCGCGGCATGGAGTCCACAGCAACGCCCGTTCTGTCGCCGGGAGAACGTATTACAATCAGCCTCGTCCTGACAGTGTTGCGAGGCTCGCACGAGAGGCCTCCGTTTCTCGCATCCCGGTTCCCCGGGGGGACTGAGGCGGCGTTTGTTCTTACGGATCACTGTGATTTTGATGATACCGCCTTCTTGCGGCGTTTCCTGCACGGGGACCAGGAGTCGCATGGGTGGATGGGCCGGGGCCTGCGCATGACCAAGGGAGTCTTCATGCACACCTCATCGCCTCCGGACCGAAAACCGATCCCCACTCTGCAGGATCCTGAGTATGTGAAGATGATTGAAGAACTTTATCATGATGGCAGCGAGATTGCACCGCATGCGTTCAGTGAAGTGGGCACGCTTGCGCCTGCCGAATTCCACGATGCGGTGCGGAAATTCTCCCGCCGGTGGACTCCTGCCACGTGGATCGATCACGGCAAATCGATCGCCTACTGTTATACGATGGGCGGAGGAGCAAATCCCGGGTTTGATCTCCTCCGCACCCTGCGGAACCATGCATTCACAACCTTGTGGTCGTACCATGATACGCCCGTACCAGGGTGTGCCGGTTTGAACATGCTTCAACGTCCTGCCGGGACTCTTCTCCCCCTTGCGCGTCAATCGATGCAGCACATAATCCGCGCCGAGGGTTTGATCGGACTCCATTACGTGCGGACGATCGTGGGCCGCGTGTTCACCGGGAGGCGGGGGAGGGCCATGATGCAGAGCATCTCTGCCGTCAGGGAGATGGCAATTAACCTGCGGGAGGCAGGCAGCGATAAGCGGCAGGTCATCAGGCGCGCCTGGAAGCGGGTGGCCGGAAGTTTTTCAATGAATGTGCGACGCAGTGATGCCGGGGCGGAAACCGGGACGACACGGAAGGATCGCATGGAGTCGGTGGGCGTTGTGTATCCCGAGCGGGGTGCCCCGCTCCACCAGGTGAAGGAAGAAGACCTCCTGCTCTTTACAACGATGGAGGCGGTTCATACGCGCGACATGTATTCACCCGGGGCGCTTGATCGCCTCGTCCATGAGCGTGGGCTGCACATCGGTCACAGCTATCTCCTCAACCGGTTGCCGTATATTGCAGGGATCTTTGAAAAAAAGACAGGCCGGCTGACTCATTCCTGGAATCAATTTGTCGACAGCCTCGCCTCCCTGGTGCGGGCAGGGCGGCTCTGGAACCCGACTGCCGGCGGCCTGGCAGGGTGGATCAGGGACCGGGAGCTTGTTACGCTGATTCCCGTCGCCCCGGCGGAGGTTCGGATGGAGAATCCGCTCCCGAGGCCGGTCCGGGACTTTACGCTCCTCCTGCCGCGCGATACGCGTCCGGCGGGAATCCTCTGGGGCGGTAAGGCCCCGTCGGGGTGGAGGCAATGGGATGACTGGCTTGCCGTTTGGGGTGACCTGCCCACCCGGAGCAGCGTCACTGTTTTGTGGGGAGCCGTTGAATGAAGATCGCGATCCTTACACAATACTATCCGCCCGAGATCGGCGCACCGCAACGAAGGCTCTCCGGCCTTGCGCGACAGCTGGTCCTGCGGGGCCACGATGTCACGGTGTTGACGGCGATGCCGAATTATCCGAAGGGGGTCATCTATCCTGGCTACGGCGGATTTGTCCGGAAGGAGGTACAGGATGGCGTCAAGGTCATCCATGCCTTCATATATCCGACACAGAAGGCGGATTACTTCCGCCGGCTCGCAAACTACTTCTCCTTCGTCGGCTCGTCCCTGGTCGCCGGCAGCGTGTTGCTGAAGAAATCGGACTACCTTCTTGTCGAGAGCCCGCCGCTCTTTCTCGGATTTGCGGGATATCTCCTCGCCCGTCTCAAGCGGGCGCGCCTTATTTTCAACGTCTCCGACCTCTGGCCCGAGAGCCCGGTGCGGCTCGGTGTGTTGCGGCGGGGGAGCATCCTGCACCGGATGAGCGAAGTACTCGAAGGATTCTGCTACAGGCATGCATGGCTGGTTACCGGACAGGCGAAGAGCATCCTGGCTGATATTGCACAGCGCTTCCCCCGGGTCACGACCTATCATCTCTCCAACGGCGTGGACACCACGCAGTATCGGGCAGAGCGGAAGACGGACGAAGCACGGGCGCGGATGGTTGCCAACGGTGATTGCCTGGCGCTGTATGCCGGATTGCACGGGCTGGCGCAGGGACTTGACCAGGTGCTCGGTGCGGCGCACCAGATTGCAGCCGAGGGCGGTTGCCGGTTCGTCTTCATCGGCGAAGGTCCCGAAAAGCAGGCCCTCCGGTCCCGGGCGGAAAACCTTCACCTGACGAACACGCTCTTCCTCGATGCGCTCCCGTCGGCGGAGATGCCTCCGTTCGTCGCCTCGGCCGATATCATCCTGGTGACACTGAAGCTTTTTATTCCGGGTGCGGTGCCGTCCAAACTGTACGAAGCGATGGCGGCAGGGCGGCCGGTCGTGCTGGTCGCCGACGGCGAAGCGGCCGACATCGTACGGGAGACGAACGCCGGCATCGTCATCCGGCCCGGGGATATCAACGGCCTGGTGCAGGCGATCCGCCGGCTGAGGGACCAGCCCGGCCTCCGCCATGAATTGGGCGAGAACGGACGCAGGGCAACCGAAGACCGTTTCGACAGCACGAAAATTGCTGACCGTTTCATTGACCATCTGGAGGCCAGCAGGCCCGCATGATCTGCTCAGTGGTCGGTGCACGCCCGAACTTCATGAAGATGGCACCCGTGGTCCTGGAGGCGAAACGGCGGGGTCTCCCGCATATGTTTGTGCATACGGGTCAGCACTACGATGCGGCGATGTCGACGGTGTTCTTTGACGAACTGAAGATGCCCAGGCCGGACACTTATCTGGGAGTCGGTTCTGGCTCGCATGCGGAGCAGACTGCCCGCGTCATGATTGCATTCGAAAAGGTCTGTGCGGAACGCCGGCCCCGCCTCGTCATCGTGGCAGGAGACGTGAACTCCACGCTGGCGTGCGCGCTTGCCGCCGTGAAGCTCGGAATCCCCGTCGCCCACGTGGAGGCGGGATTGCGCTCGTTCGACAGGACGATGCCGGAGGAATATAACCGCCTCCTGACGGATCATTGCGCCGAGTTGCTGTTCACATCGGAGCCGAGCGGGGAGGTCAACCTGCGCCGTGAGGGGATTGCGGGGGAGAAGATTCATTTCGTCGGTAACTGCATGATCGACAGTCTCCGGACGCACCTCGCAACCGCCGTTGAACGCAAGCCGTGGGAGCAGATGCACCTCGAGCCCGGCACGTACGGGCTGCTGACCGTGCACCGTCCGGCGATGGTGGACGACGCAGTGCGACTGGAACAGCTGCGCAAGGTCCTGCGGACGATCAGCGCGTCGCTGCCGCTGGTATTTCCGCTCCACCCCAGGACGCGGAAGAGGATCGAGACCCTCGGACAGGACTGGAGCCCGGTGACGCTGGTCGATCCGCTCGGATACCTCGACTTTCTGGGGTTGATGGCGAAGGCGCGGATTGTGCTCACCGATTCAGGCGGCATCCAGGAAGAGACGACGGCGCTCGGCGTTCCGTGTGCGACGCTTCGCGACAACACAGAACGGCCTGTGACCCTGGAGATGGGGACCAACAGGCTCGCGGGAACGACGCCGGACCGGATTCTCCCGGTGGTGGAAGCGATGCTCGCCGACACGTCCCACCATGGCCGCGTCCCCGCACTCTGGGATGGCCATGCTGCCGTGCGGGTGATACAGACAATCGAACACTGGATGGGGCCATCGGCCCCGAAGTGACCATGAAACAGAAGCGTGCAATACGGGCAACATTGGTTTCGGTCATCATGCCGGTCCGGAACGAGGAGCCGTTCATCCGGTCGAGCCTCGATGCCGTCCTTGCACAGGACTATCCCCGCGGGCGCATTGAAGTGATCGTGGCGGATGGGATGTCCACGGACCGGACGCGCGCAATCGTGCGATCCCTCCAGGCGACCCACCGTCAGCTCTTCCTGATCGACAATCCGGGTCAGATCGTTCCCACGGGGTTGAACGCGGCAATCGCGAAGGCGAAAGGCGATGTGATTATTCGCATCGACGGCCACTGCAAGGTCGCACCGGACTACGTCCGCCGGTGTGTGGAACATCTGGAACGCGACCGTGTCGATGCGGTCGGAGGCCCTATCGAAACCGTGGGCGAGACACCGACGGCGCGGGTGATCGCCGCCGCGACAAGTTCGATGTTCGGGGTGGGAGGATCCGCTTTCCGTACGACGAGTGACATCACAGGGTTTTCCGATACCGTCCCCTTCCCGGCGTATACCCGGGCGATCATTCAGCGGGCCGGCCCGTACGACGAGGAGCTCGTCCGGAACCAGGACGACGAGTATAACTACCGTCTCAGAAAGCTCGGGGCGAAAGTACTGTTGGCATCCGACGTCCGGTCCGTCTACTTCAGCCGCAGCTCCCTGAAGTTGCTCTGGCGGCAGTATTTCCAGTACGGTTACTGGAAAGTTCGCGTGATGCAAAAACACCCGAAGCAGATGAGCTTCCGGCACTTCGTCCCGGCCGCGTTTGTTGCGATACTGGGAGCCGCACTGCTCGCTGCACCCTTTGTGATGATCGGCGATTACATTTTCGTCGCGGTTGCAGGGTCGTACATTGCGGCAACCGCCCTTGCCACCTTCCTGGCCGGCAAGGGGGTCCCGCCGGGGCTCCTTCCGTTGCTCCCGGGGGCGTTCGCGACAATTCACCTTGCCTACGGCGTGGGGTTCATCGCGGGACTCGTCAAATTCCGAAACCGGTGGGGGAAATCATGATACAGACAACAGACAGGATACGCATGCGCGACACATATCTTCCTTTTGCACTCCCCGACCTTGACGGGTCAGAACTGAGGGAAATAGCGGACGCACTGGAGTCGGGGTGGGTGATATCCGGACCAAAGACCAGGCAGTTTGAGACCGAATTTGCCTCCGTGGTCGGGGCGAAGCACGCAATCGCGGTGAATTCCTGCACAGCGGCGATGCACCTGGCGCTCGATGCCATCGGGCTGAAACGTGGGGAGGAAGTCATCACAACGCCGTACACGTTCGCCGCGACGGCCGAAGTGATCCGCTACTTTGACGCGAAGCCGGTGCTGGTGGACGTCGACCGCGAAACCCTCAACATCAATCCAGCATTGATCGAACGTGCGATGAGCCCGCGAACGCGCGCGATCATCCCGGTGCACATCGCCGGGCTGCCGGTCGATCTCGATGCGGTGCAGGCCGTCGCCCATCCCCGCGGAATCCCCGTCATCGAGGACGCCGCCCATGCGTTCCCGGTCGCGTATAAGGGGCGCATGATAGGATCGATCAGTGATATCACGTGTTTCAGTTTCTACGCGACCAAGACCATTACTACGGGGGAAGGGGGGATGATCTGCACCGCGAACGACGAGTGGGCGGAGCGTTGCAGGATCATGTCGCTTCATGGCATCAGCAAAGACGCGTGGAAACGATATACGGCCGAAGGGTCCTGGTATTATGAGATCATCGCGGCGGGGTACAAGTACAACATGACCGATGTCGCTGCGGCGATGGGCCTCGCACAATTGCGCAAGGCACGGGTGATGTTTGACCGCAGAAAAGACATCGCGCGCCGCTACCATGAGGCGTTCGCGCCGTGCGGGGAACTGCAGGTCCCGCATGAAGGTCCGGACGGCCATCATGCCTGGCATCTGTACATGCTCAGGCTGAACCTTGATCGTCTGACCATCAACCGGGCGCAGTTCATGGAGGAGCTCAAGAAACGCAACATCGGCGCGAGTGTGCATTTCATCCCGCTGCATGTTCACCCGTACTACCGGGACACGTTCGGCTTCCGGCCTGACGATCTCCCTGTCGCCCACAGTGAGTTCCTGCGGGAGATCTCACTGCCGATCTTCTCCAAGATGAGCGACGCGGATGTCCAGAGCGTCATCGACGCGGTGCTGGACATCGCCCGCGCCATGCGCAAATAGGAGGGAAGGCTCGCGCCTGCCCGCATCCATCAACGATCAGCACAGGTGGTTCATATGCTCTTTCTTGTCACGGGGGGAGCCGGATTCATCGGCTCGAATATCGTCGGAGAACTGCTCGAACAGAAGCACCGGGTCCGCGTCCTGGATAACTTTTCCACGGGGAAGAGGGAGAACCTCGCCGCGTCCGCATCCCGGATCGAAGTGATCGACGGGGATATCACGCGGTACCATACGGTGCGCGAGGCGGTGGAGGGCGTGGAGGTGGTGCTCCACCAGGCCGCCCTCCCGTCGGTTCCGCGGTCCGTACGCGATCCGCTCTCATCGAATGATGTCAACGTGACGGGCACGCTGAACATCCTGTACGCCGCGAAGGATGCGCACGTCAGGCGGGTAGTCTACGCTTCATCCTCCTCGGTGTACGGCGACACCCCCGAGCTGCCGAAACACGAAGGGATGGTGCCGAATCCGTTGTCGCCCTATGCCGTGTCCAAGCTTGCCGCGGAGCATTATTGCAAGGTCTTTGCGCACCTCTACGGACTGGAAACCGTTGCGCTCAGATATTTCAATGTCTTCGGGCCGCAGCAGGATCCGACGTCGCAATACTCGGCGGTGATTCCGAAATTCATCACAGCAATGCTCAGGGGCGAACGCCCCACGATCTACGGGGACGGCGAGCAGACAAGGGATTTCACGTATGTGGCAAATGTGATCGATGCGAACCTCCGTGCCGCGGTTGCACCCTGTACGCCCGGACTCGCCATGAACTGTGCCTGCCATGACAGAGTCTCGCTCAATCAACTTGTGGATAAGTTAAACCTCATCCTGGGAATTTCACTCAAACCCGTGTACAACGATCCCCGCGCGGGCGACATAAAACACTCGTTTGCCGCGATCGAGCGAGCGCAGCGGGAACTTGGGTATGCCCCTGCAATCGATTTCAGCACAGGGCTGCAGCGCACCGTCGCCTGGTACCAGACAAAGGTAACAGCGCCTCCGGCGCGCGGGAATCGCTGATTCCTTGCGAAAGGCGTGTCCTCCATCACGGATTTTTTGAGCGGAAATGGCGATGTTTGAACACCCTTCCGGCAGTGGATCAGCAGTAGTGCAAACAGCCCGGAGCAGTACCGCACAGCGTCTGTTTGATTGCGTCTGTGCAACGATCGGACTTTTTCTCCTGTCACCGGTATTTCTTGTACTCGGGATCGCAGTGAAGCTGTATGACGGCGGACCGGTGCTTTACCGCTCTCAGCGGATCGGCCGAAAGGGTCAGCTCTTTTCCATTTACAAGTTCCGGACGATGGTGATGGACGCCGACCGTCTCGGCGGCGGTCTCACAACGAAACATGACCGTCGCGTAACGCCGCCCGGAAGGATCCTGCGAAGATACAAGTTCGATGAATTGCCGCAGCTGCTGAATGTGATGAAGGGGGACATGAGTTTTGTCGGGGCACGACCCGAAGACCCGCGCTATGTCGCCCGCTATACTCCGGAACAGAAGCGCATCCTCGACTACCGGCCGGGGATTACCAGCCCGGCGTCGCTCCGCTTCAGCAATGAGGAGCAACTCCTGACGGGCGAGAATCCGGAGCAATTGTATCTGACGACGTTTCTCCCTCAAAAGCTGTCGATGGATCTCGAATATCTTGCACACCGCACGCTGGTGTCGGACCTGGGAATAATACTTCGCACAATCGGAAGGATGCTGTAATGAGAGAACGGCTGCAGATGTTATCCCGGATCCGAAACCGCTATCTGCTCGCTGTGGACATCCTTCTGGTGTCCGCCGCGCCGTGGATCGCCTTCTACATTCGGACCGAGAGCCTGCGCGAGATGGCATTGTATGCGTTTCCGCTCTTTGTGTTCACGATCGTGCAGGGTCTGTGCAAGATCACCGTCTTTTATTTCACCGGATTGTACGCTCAGTACTGGCGGTATGCCAGCGTGGAGGAACTCGTCACGCTGATTCGCGCCACGATCCTGGCCTCTCTGGTCGAAGTCGTATTGTTCTTCGCCCTCCTCACTCCCGTCGGCATTATCCCGATCGGATTCCCTCGTTCCGTGCCGATTCTGGACGGACTTCTCGCCATGATCCTGGTCGGCGGAATGCGATTCAGCATTCGCCTCATCCAGGCGTGGCAGACCCGTACGCACGACGGATCGGCCCTTAACCCGGCCATGATCGTCGGCGCCGGCGTCGCGGGGGCGATGATTGTCCGGGAGCTCCAGGCGAACAAGGAGATGGGTCTGACGCCCATCGGGTACATCGATGACGACCCGGAGAAAGTGGGAAAGCGCATCCATGGGGTGCCGGTCCTGGGGACGATGGCGGAACTGGTTCCCCTCCTGAAAAAGCACCGCCCCTCGCAGGTTATTATCGCCATGCCGGCCGCGGCCGGGAAGGTCATCCGGGATGTCGTGTTCGGGTGCAAGGAATGCGGCGTTGCCAGCAAGATCATCCCCGGACTGTTCGAGATTCTCCGAGGAACGGCGAAGGTGGACCAGTTCCGGAACATTCAGCTGGAGGATCTGCTCAGGCGCGGTGCGGTCAAGACCGACACCAAGAGCGTTGTTGCGCTTCTGCACGGTGCGCGCGTCATGGTCAGCGGCGCCGGAGGTTCCATCGGTTCCGAGCTCTGCCGTCAGATCAGGGACTTCGGTCCGTCGGAGCTTGTACTGGTCGGACACGGAGAGAATTCCATATTCGATATCGCGCAGGAGCTGAACGAACAGCCCAAGCGCGGCGTCGTGATCCACACGATCATCGCCGACATCCGCGACAAGGACCGGATGGAGAAGGTGTTTGCGCTTCATACGCCGACGGTGATCTTCCACGCGGCGGCGCACAAGCACGTTCCCCTCATGGAAATCAATGTTCCCGAGGCGGTGACGAACAACGTCCTGGGCACGCGGAACCTGCTCGAACTCGCCGAGCGCTTCGGGGTCGAACGGTTCGTGATGATCTCGAGCGACAAGGCGGTCAACCCGACGAGCGTCATGGGCGTCACCAAGCGGGTCGCCGAGCTGATCGTCCAGGAAGCGGCGGTGCGGACCGGACGTTCATTTGTGACCGTGCGGTTCGGCAATGTGCTCGGGAGCAGCGGAAGCGTCGTCCCCGTCTTCAAGCACCAGATCCAGAGCGGCGGACCGATCACGGTCACGCACCCCGATGTGAAGCGTTATTTCATGACGATCCCTGAAGCGGTCCAGCTTGTCCTGCAGGCGGCGACCATGGGAACGGGAGGCGAGACGTTCGTGCTCGATATGGGAGAACAGATCAAGGTTGTGGAACTCGCCCGCGATCTGATACGCCTCAACGGGATGGAGGAAGGACGCGACATCGATATTGTCTATACAGGCCTGCGTCCCGGGGAGAAGCTGTTCGAAGAGCTCTTCTACGAAGGGGACCGCATTGAACGGACCCACCATGAAAAGATCATGGTGTGCTACAACGGGATGCAGATCGGCAAGCCTGTCCCGTTCGGCGGAAACGCGACGCCCCTCCAGCAGCGGGTCATGACCGGATATCCCGGGTACGATGACCCCGTTGCCATGGACGTCGTCACGTTGATCGAAGCGGCCCACCAGGGAACCGCGCACATCGTTTTGCGTCTGCTGAAGAAGCTCGTGCCGCAATTTGAGCCGCCGGACATCCCGTCGAACGTCGGGGCGCCTCTGGTCCGTGCGTCTGCTGCCGGGGTACCCGCAAAAACGCATACTTCCTGATTTCCGACCCCCCGCGACAACGCGGGGGGGAGTTTTTTCCATTCGGGGCCCCGTCCGGCCTCCCGCTGCTCCTCCCTCTACTTGCATTTCACCCGCATTGCGGCTATCTTTATTGCATGCCCAAGGTGCTCGTGATCGACGATGACGAGATGGTCCTCGCGCTGGCCCAGAGCATCCTGCGAGAAGAAGGGTATCAGACCCTCACCACTGCCGACGGTCCGCAAGGCATTACCATTTACAAAGAGCAGCGTCCGGACCTCGTCCTTCTGGATCTCGCACTTCCGAGCATGAACGGCCTCGAAGTTCTCCGCAGAATCCGGAGTTTCGACGACAAAGCGCGCGTCATCGTGTTCACGGGCCTGGGTTCGGAGGAATCGGCCGAAGTGGCCCTGCGGTACGGGGCATGGGATTTCGTCCGCAAGCCGGTCACCTACGCAGAATTCCTCAAGCGGATCAAATCTGCCATTCCGGCATAACACACGCAGCAGGACGGGCGTCCCTGCCCGTCGCTTTTGCTTCAGGAAAGGGTCCTTTCCTCGTCCCCTTCGTTACAAGGCTCGAGAGCTCTTGCACCTTCCCTCCCCGCGTCGCCGGGCTCCGGCCGCCCCTGTGCACGTCCACAATGCACGACCACTGCTTATGACAGAAATTTTCGCAACCGCCGTGGAGTAATGCGCTCATGTTCAAGGATGGTGCAATTGAAGGCGTCGTCGTCCGGCCCCTTCAGAAATTCGTTGATGGACGAGGGTGGCTGATGGAGCTTTTTCGCGAGGACGAAATTGCAGCGGAGTTCATGCCTGCCATGGGGTACGTTTCCATGACGTCCGCCGGCATTGCCCGCGGTCCGCATGAACATCGCGACCAGGCGGATTTCTTTGCATTTATCGGCCCCTCGGTGTTTACGATCACGCTCTGGGACAACCGCGCGTCCTCGCCGACCTACCTGAGGCGGCAGGTTGTCACGGCGGGTGAACATGCGCCCAGCGCCCTCATTATTCCTCCCGGCGTTGTCCACGCTTACCAGAACACCGGCGGCCGCGATGGCATGGTGTTGAACTTTCCCAACCGGCTCTATGCGGGGAGCGGAAAGAAATCCCCTGTGGATGAAATACGGCATGAAGCCGATCCCGGCACCATTTTCCGGCTTGGATAAGGCATGCACTCCGTTCTCGTCACCGGTGGAGCGGGCTTTATCGGCAGCAATTTCGTGCGCCACATGCTCGCATCGGCGCGCGGTGTGCGTGTTGTCAACTTCGACAAGCTGACCTACGCGGGGAACCTGGAAAACCTCCGCGACGTGCAGGATCATGATGCGTACGTGTTTGTCCGCGGCGACATCTGTGATGCCGCGGCGGTGCAGGCGGTCATGAAGAAGCACGACGTTGATACCGTCGTCCACTTTGCCGCGGAATCCCACGTGGACCGGAGCATCATGGGTGCCGCCGTGTTTGCGACGACCAATGTGCTGGGGACGCAGGTGCTCCTTGACGCCGCCCGGGAACAGCAGGTCGAACGGTTCATCCACGTCTCCACGGATGAGGTGTACGGTTCACTCGGCGAGCAAGGAAAATTCACCGAGACGACACAGCTCCACCCCAACAGCCCGTATGCGGCAAGCAAGGGAGGCTCCGACCTCCTGGTCCTGGCCGCTGCGCACACGTTCGGGTTTCCCGCCGTCGTCACACGCTGCTCCAACAACTACGGACCATATCAGTTTCCCGAGAAGCTGATCCCTCTCATGATCGCGAATGCGCTCGACGGAAAACCGCTGCCGGTGTACGGACAGGGGCTCAACGTGCGCGACTGGCTCTTCGTGGGCGATCACTGTGAGGCGATTACTGCGGTGATACAACGCGGAAGACCGGGGGAAATTTACAATATCGGCGGCAACAACGAATGGCGGAATATCGACATCGTCCGCATGCTGCTGAAGAAACTCGGCAAACCGGACTCGCTCATCACGTTCGTGAAAGATCGTCCGGGGCACGACCTGCGCTACGCGATCGACGCGTCAAAAATCGGCGCAGAGCTCGGCTGGTCCCCTTCGGTCACGTTTGAGGCGGGGCTCGCGGCCACCGTGGAATGGTACATCGCACACGAGCCCTGGTGGCGCCGGATCATCAGCGGAGCGTATCAGGAGTATTACAGGGAACTGTATGAAGACCGATAAACATTTCAACCCGGGCGGCATCATCGCGGGCTGTCTGCTGGGTTTGATCGTCGCGGCAAGCGGCAGCGCACAGATAAAACGTCCGGGTGGCGAGACAGACCTCTTTGGCGACAGGGACAAGGCGACGGGGATTCCCACCCTCGTTACTCAGCCGCGCGGCCCGGCACTCGAATCGACGATTGCCCCTGAAAGCTACTTTGTCGGACCGTCCGACGTGTTCGCCATCAATGTCTGGACCAGCCCCCCGCTCGCATTGCAGCTCACCGTGACGCCCGAAGGGACACTGATCATTCCCACCGTGGGAGAGGTCCGCGTCGCGGATATGACGCTGTCCGCCGCACGGAGGAAGGTCATTGATGCACTCGGGAAACGCTACAGAATCGGAGAGCCGACCTTCACCCTGGTGACACCCCGTCCGATCGTCATTACAGTGCGCGGGACCGTCCTCAACCCCGGTTCGTACGTTATGGCCGCCTACAACCGCGTCGATAAAGCGGTCGAAGAGGCAAACAAGCTGCTGACAGGACAGCGCTTTGATGAGCTCCAGCCGGTGCTGGAGAGGATGTCCACCCGGCGGGTCATCGTGCGGCACAAGGACGGGACGCAATCGCGTGCCGATATCCAGAAATTCCTCGCCACGCGGGACGACAGGTACAATCCGTATCTCCGCGAGGGTGACAACATCGTGGTACCGCCGAACGATTTTAAGAAGAACGTATTTGGGGTATACGGGGCCGTGAATGCACCCGGTCGATACGAGTTTGCAGAAGGGGACAGTGTGAAGGACGCGCTCCGGATTGCGTTCGGATTCACCCCCACGGCCCAGCCGGACAGTGTCGAGTTCTCGCGACAGGATCTCTCCGGAGACATCGTGGAACGCGCGCTGCTGAACGGACGCGCGATCCTGGAAGGAACGCAGACGGACTTGGGCATGCAGCCGGGCGACCGTCTGCTCGTCAGGGGGAAGGTCGATCTGCGCGGGGACTACCGGGTGAGAGTGACCGGTGAGGTGCGCAGGCCGGGGATATATCCGATTACGAGGAACTCGACCAGGTTGACGTCGGTGATTGAAGCCGCCGGGGGATTCACCGAATTCGCAGCTCTTGCCTCTGCGGAGGTTCTCCGCGAGCCGATTGCACCGGCCGATGTGGCGCTCGAGCAGCTCGAAAGCCTGCGGGGGGGTGTGCCCCCGGATGACAGCACGTATTACTACCTCGAGACAAACCTCCGTCTCAGGAAAGAGGCTGTCAATGCGGACTTTGTCAGGCTGTACCAGATGGGCGATTCATTGCAAAATGTCATTCTTCAGGACGAAGACGTGGTGAATATCCCGTCCCGCAAGAGAAACATCTACGTGTTCGGCCAGGTGGTCAATCCCGGCCACGTGGCGTTCACCGGGGGACAGGATGTCTGGTACTACATCCAGAAGGCAGGCGGGGTGACGGACCGCGCGCGCAGCGGCGATATCAAGGTCGTGAAGGCGAAAACGCGGCAGTGGCTTTCCCCGGGTGACACACACGTGGAGGAAGGTGACTATGTGTGGATCCCCAAGCAACCCGAACGCCCCTTTGGATATTACCTGAACATCATCGCGCAGTCAGCCTCGATTGTGAGCGTGGCGGTGAGCATCGTCTTGCTCGTCATACAGACCAACAAATGACAAAGCAGGTGTCTGTCATGCCAGAACCGAAAGGTTTTTCCCTGCTGCACTATATGGAGTTCCTCGTTCGAAGGAAGGAGCTGTTCCTCCTGGTGTTCGTTGGCTCCCTTGTTCTTTCGTACGGAGCGATCTACGTTCTCATCGAGGAGCAATTCGAGGCGACGGCAACCCTCATCCCGCGGGAGGAAGAGACGTCGTCGGCCGCTGCGGGGCTCCTGCGCAATCTGAAGGGTCTGCCATTCAGTCTCGGGACGAAGACGCCCCATTCCGACATGGACCTCTACACCACGATCATCTACAGCCGATCGATGCTGGAGGATGTGATTCACGCCTTCGGGTTGATCGACGTCTATGGTCTGGATACCGGCGCCGTCGATCATATGGAACGGGCGGTCAAGCGGCTCGCAAAGGAGGTATCGACCAAAGAAACGATCGAATCCGCATTCCTGCTGACCGTCCGCGCAGGCACCAGGCAACGTGCCGCAGATATGACCAATTTCATCATCCGGAGGATGAACGAAAGAATCGTCGAACTTAACAGCAGCCGGTCGGGACAGAACCGGGAATTTCTCGGGAAACGGCTGCAGGAGATTACCGCCGATTTGAAGGCAGCGGAGGATTCGCTCCGCGCGTTTCAGGAACGCACCGGGCTCCTCGACGTGAAGAGCCAGCTCTCGGGGATCATCGCCGCGCACACCGAACTCGAAACCCAGCTGGCGGCCAAAAGGTTTCAGCGGGGCATTCTGGAACGAATGTACGACAAAGCGTCACCGCAGGTGGCGGAAGCTCAGATGCAGATCGAGGTCTATGAGAAGAAGCTCGCCGAACTGCGATCCGTCGGGGATCCGGGGAGTCCGCTGCTTCCGCTCAAGTCCCTGCCCCTGACGACGGTGGAGTATCTGCGCCGCTACAGGGCGGTCGAGCTCAACAATCTCCTGCTCGAATATGTGATGCCGCTGTACGAACAGGCAAAATTCGAGGAGAAACGGGACACGCCGGTTCTCCAGGTCATTGACTACGGGGTCCCTCCGGCCAAAAAGAGTTATCCGCCGCGAACCCTTTTTGCATTCATTGGCGCTATTTCCGTGAGCGTGATCGTCTTCGTCATCCTCCTGGCGCGGCATGCCGTGTTGACCGAAGACGACTCCCGCTGGCGGGCGGTGCTCAATGAAGCGAAGCGCTGGACGTGGCAATCACTGAAACGGGGAACGTGAACACGGGCAGCATTGCTCTCGATCCCTTCCCCGGTCGCGAACGCAGTATCGCGCTGACGGCGGGGCTGATCCTTACGATCGTCTTTGTGGCCGCACTGGCGATCCTGGGCGGAGAACCGGAGGTCCTGGTCCTCGCGCCCGCCATTGCGTTCCTGCTCCTCATGCAGTCGAATTTCGAGATCGCCCTGTTCGGCCTCGTGGCGGCCCTCTTTGTGGATTTTCATCTGTCGTATTTCAGCAGTGCCGTCTGGATGTCGATTCCGTTCGCGACGGCGTTTTTGCTCAACGCGCGCGGCACGCGGTGGAAGGAATTTTCCAGTCCCGTCAATGTGCCTCTCGCGCTCTATGGCGTTTTGATACTCCCCTCTTTCCTGAACGCCGCCGATCCCGGACGAAGCGTCGCGTGGCTCTTCAACATCCTTGCCTTCGCTCTCGTGTTCTTCACCCTTGTCGCCGGCGTCCGTTCGCGCGCCGTGATTCGTCGGGCTGTCGCGGGCTTTCTCGCCCTGGCACTCCTTAATGCGGCCAATGTGCTGGTGGTGGGCCTGATGACGGGGAAGCGCGAATTTGGATTTGCCGGCGTCATGTTCGTGGACTATGCCGGACTGGCAGTCACGCTCACGGCAGCCATAAGTCTGTGCGCCCGGGGGACCCGGCGCATCCTGCCGCTTCTTGCGTGTCTGCTCCTGGCCGCGTCCTTGATACTGACGCAGACACGGAATGCATGGATTTCTACCGGCGTGACGCTCTTCATTCTCGGCGCTTACGTGCTCCTGCACCCGGATGTCGTGGGCATTTCACGGGCGCGTTTTGGAAGGTTCGCCATTGCGGGAGTGCTCGTGATCGGTCTCGCCCTCTGGTCACTCACGGAACTCAACCCGGAGATACAACGACGGGCCGTTGATCTCGGTGAGGTGGAAACCTCCGGGAGCAGCTCGTCCGTGGTGATCAAAAATTCGCTGATTACGCGTCTGATGATCTGGGATACAGCGCTGCAGGCGTTTTTTGTGCATCCCATCGTGGGTGTCGGGGTGTACGGATTTGCGTCGTCCTCCGCTCAGTATGCCCGGATTCCTTCCCAGTTCTACAGGGACTACGTCGAGGGCCTCTCCCCCCATATCGCGTACCTTGCCGTCCTGACGGAGACGGGGATCCTGGGCACCATCGGTTTTCTCCTTGTCCTGGCCGCAGGCCTGCGCACAGCAGGACGATCCATCCGCCGCAGTACGTCGGGAGAACAAAGAACCGTTGCCCTGGCAGGGGCGGCGGGTGTTGTGTACTGTTGCGTTTCAATGGCGATGACCGATGCGTGGCTCTGGGGGCAGGGGATCGTACTCTTCGGATTGACGCTGGGCCTCGTAACTTCTCATGCGAAAATCCCCGATGAGCCCGTCGCCGGGGAGGCTGACGGATCTCCCCGTCTCGTATGAAAGAGAGCGACGCCGCACGTCCGGTACGGAGAGAGATCCTGAAAGGGTCGTTGACGGGGGTCGCGCATGCCGTGCTGACGGCTCTCCTGGTGGTCATCGCAGTCCCGTTGTTTATCCGGACGCTCGGGACGGAGGCCTACGGACTGTTTTCACTGCTCGGAGTCGTCGGTAACCTGAACACGGTGGCAAACCTCGGATTGAACGCGTCACTCGTCCGTTTTCTGGCGGAACACGGCAAGACGAGGGAGTCGGATCACGTCGTCGCCCTGACGTTGCTCATCCTTCTTATCATCCTCACCCCGCTCCTGGTCTTCGGATTGGTGTTTGAGAGGGAGATCCTGAGGGTCATTCTCAGCATTCCCGAAAGTCACATCGACGCCGCGCTCTGGCTCTATCGATCGATGTTCATCAGCAGCGCGCTCGTCCTGCTGGGCCAGACGTTTGCGGCAATGATCGACGCGCAGCAGAAAGTTCATCTGACGAATCTGTCGCAAATGGTGTATTCGACGATGTACTGGGGGCTCATCCTCCTCGTCATTGCCATGGGCTTCACGCTTGATGCGATAGGCACGTCGGTGCTGGCGTCCAGCCTGATCTGGTGCTGCCTGGTTGCTGTCATAGCATTCCGTACATGGGGCGGGCTCTCGCTTGCGGGAATTGTCACCAGCGGCAGGCGTCTCGCGGCCGGTCAGTTATCATACGGACTCCAGCTTTACTCGGCCGGCGTCATCAGCCTCCTCTACGAACCGCTGACCAAGGTCGTGGTCGCATGGATGTTCGGCGTCAGTGAAGTGGGCATCCTTGATATCGGCCTCAGAGCCCGGAATCAGATTCAGGGGCTGATCGCACGACTCTTCTATCCACTGTATCCGCTGCTGGCGCGGCTGAATGACAAAGAAAAGATCACAATGCTGATCCAGGATATCGAACAGAAAATCTGGTTTCTGGTGTTCCCCGTCATCGGCATCGTCGTCCTGGCGACGACGCCCGCCGTCCTGCTGGCATTTCATCATGACACCGACATGATTGCAGCAACGATCGTGTGGCTGGTCAGTGCCTTCCTTCTGGGGAGCACAACCGTCACGCCGTTTTATCAGTACCTGATGGCAAAAGGACACGCGTCGCTGACGGTGGTCCTGCAGGCAGTGAATGTCGTTGTTTCGGTGGGGATACTCCTGACGCTCGGCCCGCGGATCGGGTATGCGGCGGTCATTGTTTCCGCCTCGGCAGCGATCCTGGCATCAGGAGCGCTTTCGTTCTACCTTCAGTATCGCATGCTGGGGATTACGCTGTTCGACTCGGGCCGGCAGGCCGTGGTCGTGCTGGGCACGTTCCTGGGATCCGTGCTCGCGGGTTCGCTGGCAGCGCTCCTGACGGAGTCGAACGTATGGAAACTCCTGACCGCCCCGGCTCTCGTTCTCACGGTGAGCGTGCTCCTCTACAGGAGGTACGGATTGCTTTCCCCGGCTGACGTCATCCGATACCTCGGATCATCGACGGCGATTTCACGAATATCCGTCCGCCTCCTGTGCGGCCGTGCGCAATGATTGTCGTGACCGTGAAAGGGTTCGTCCGGGGTGTGCTGGGGGAAACGCTCACGGGCATTCTCGACTATCTCGCTGCCCCCGGGGCAAGGAGAACCTGGGAAGGCCCATTTAACGACCAGGCGTTCCGCCAGAAGATCTTTGAAGAGCTGATCACAGGGATCGGTTTCAGCGCGATAGTGGAAACAGGAACGTTTCATGGCGCGACGACCCGGTACCTGAGCGCAGCGTCCCGCATGCCCGTGTATTCTGCAGAGCTGCATCAGCGGTTTTTTGCGTACGCCCGCACGAGGTTTCTCTTCCGGCGCGCAATCCATCTGGTGCGGAGTGATGCCCGGTCGTTTCTTCACAGCATCCTCGGCGCGCGCGACTTCGCCGCCGGGAGGATATTCTTTTATCTTGATGCGCACTGGGAAAACGATGTTCCGTTGCGCGAAGAAATCCGGATCATATTCGACGGTTGTCCCGGTGCCGTCGTCATGGTGGACGATTTCAAAGTCCCGGGGGACCCGGGATATGCGTACGACGACTATGGCGACGGCATGGCATTGACGCTGGAATATCTGAAACCTCAGATTGACAGCGGGGGGCTTGCCGTTTTCTTCCCTTCGGCACATTCCTCGATGGAGACAGGCGCAAAGCGGGGGTGCGTCGTCCTCGCGCGTGCACCGGACATCGTGACGCTCCTTCGCGGCATGCAGACACTCAGATGATCCCATTGAAAATCTCCATTGTGACCCCGTCGTACAATCAGGCGGAATTCATCGAAGCGACCATCCGCTCGGTGATGCATCAGGATCACGACGACGTCGAACACATCGTGATTGACGGCGGCTCAACCGACGGCACGACTGCAGTGTTGAAGAAGTATGCGCACCTGCACTGGGTGTCGGAGAAAGATTCCGGTCAGAGTAACGCGATAAACAAAGGGTTTGCGCGTGCCACCGGTGACGTTGTCGCGTGGCTGAATTCGGACGACTACTACGAAGAAAATGTGTTCGGCGCTGTCGCGGACTATTTTCGCTCGCATCCGGATTGCATGCTGCTATATGGCAACATCACGTTCGTCGGCAGGGACGGGCGCCCGCTCTACAGCATCACGGGGGATACGATCGATTATGATGCTCTGATCGCGTGTCCCGATATCGTCCGCCAGCCGAGCTTCTTCTGGCGGCGGGAAGTGATTACCGAAGTAGGCGGTGTGGATGAAAACCTTCACCTGGTTATGGATTTCGATTTCCTGTTGCGGATCGGGAAGAAACACCGGTTCCACTTCGTGAACCGAAACCTGAGCTATTACCGCTATTACCGGGACAATAAAAGTCTCTCCCAGGCGCGACGGCAGACCGTGGAGATTTGCCGGGTGTATGCGAAGAACGGGATCGGGCTCAACCGTCGGAACGCACGGTATCTCGCCGGAAAAGTCGCGCGCACGTTTGTACTCGGACCCGCCGGGTCGGCGCTCCGCCGGCTGCTTGGCCGTCCCGCAGAAACCTCATGAAAAAACGCGTGCTTTTTGTCGATGAGGATCAGGAGCGGAACGGGTCCACTGTGAGTCTGGAGTATCTCGTCCGGGGATTCCGGGATCGCGGGTACGACGTGGATGTGCTCACCTGGAAGTTCCGGCCACGGGACGGCGCAGCATTGCGGCAATCGGCGAATCTCATCGACGGGAGGCGCGGACCTGTTACAACCATCACTCTCTGCGTCCACTTTGCATACTCCATGTCTCCGTTTTCCTGGCAAGGCATCAGGAACATTCTGAAGGATGTGGTGAAGTTCGTTGCCGGATTTCTGATCGTGCGTCGCGTGATCCGTACACTCCGGCCCGATATTGTCTATACGAATGAGTACTCGGTCGTTCAGGCATCGGTGGCGTCCCGGAGTGCGGGTATACCGGCGGTAACGCACATCCGGAGCCCCCTCCTGCGGGGAAAGTTTGGCGTGAGGCGACGGCTCATCTCCCGCTTCGTCCTCGGCAATAACGCAAGAATCTTTGCCATTACACGCCAGGAGGCGGAGCAGTTGAGTCCTTCTCCCGCCCAGCGGTCCCGGATCCAGGTGGTGGGTGAATTCGTCCCCCCGCCTCCTTCGCGTCCGGCTGCACAGAAGAGGCTCAGGGCAGCATTCAGCCTGCCGCTCAGAACGACTGTCGTCTCGATGCTGGGAGGGATCAAACCCTTCAAGGGGACGATCGATTTCCTGCGCGCCGCGCAGGTCCTTCGCGATCGCTCCGGTCGCATCGTGTTTGTCATCGCCGGCAGCGACCTGAAAGAAGGCACCGAAGAGATTCGCGCCTACTTTCATGACTGCATGCAGCTCGCGGCGCCTCTCCGCGACCTGGGAGCGGTTGTGATGGCGGGTGAAATCATGAATCCGCTTGAACTGGTGGCAGCGTCCGACATCGTTGTGTCACCATCACCGCAACCCCACTTTTCACGGCCTGTGATTGAAGCCTGGAGCTTCGCCCGGCCGGTGATTGCGGCGCGCACTCCCCATATGGAAGAATGCATGGTGGATGGCGTGAACGGGTTGCTGTTTCAACCCGGTGACCACCAGGAACTGGCACAGTGTATCGGCCGCCTGGCTCGTGACCCACGCCTGCGCGCAAGGCTGGGGCGGGAGGGAAGAAAGAGAGTCAGGGAGGATTTCGACGCAAAAAAGAATCTTGACACCATTGTCCGCCAGTGTGATGAACTCATCGGTCTCTAAAAGCACAGGGAAGCCGGGCGTGTGCGTCATGCTCATCCATTACAATCGGCCCCAGGAGACACTCGACTGTATCCAAT
>JBGPYM010000231.1:0-4968 GCA_041493205.1 Bacteroidota bacterium | reverse complement strand
GGTGATAAGGAAGACCATGCCGAAGAGCCAGACGGTCTGGCCTGTCGTCGCGATGACGGAGAGCGGCGCGTAGGATGTCCAGCCCGATGCCGCCGCCCCGCCGGGGATGAAAAAGCTCGCCAGCATCGCCACCCCGCCCATGAAGTAGACCCAGTAGCTTGCCATGTTCAGCTTCGGGAACGCCATATCGGGCGCACCGATCTGGAGGGGCATCACGTAGTTGCCGAACCCGCCGACGGCCAGGGGGACGACGCCGAGGAACACCATGATGGTCCCATGCATGGCGCCGAGCTGGTTGTAGAATTCGGGGAGCATGATCCCCTCCGGCGCGCGGGCTTCGCCCAGGAGCATCCCGATGAACGGTATGGGCTGGCCCGGATACGCGAGCTGCCAGCGCATGATCATCATCAGCACGAATCCGAAGAACAGGAAGACAAGACCGGTGACGGCATACTGGATGCCGATGGTCTTGTGGTCCTGGGAGAATACGTACCTCCGCCAGAATCCGGAGGCGTGGTGGTCCGCATGGCCGTGCGGCATGGCCGGTGCGGTGCTGGAGTGGGGTGCACTCACTTTCCTGGTCCTTTCACTCTATCCATGAGATCGGCATGACGGTCTCCCGCCCGTTGTGGAGCGGGAGATGCTGCGCGCCGTGACTACTTCGCAGAGTACTTGAAGTCCGCCTTCGCCTCACCCGCTGCCGCCACCTTCACCTTCATCGTCTGCGTGCCGTACTTTTCGTGCCATGTTTCGATCGTGTATTCCCCGGCCGGAAGTTTCTTGAGGCTGAACGATCCGTCGTCGCCCGTGACCGCAAAGTACGGGTGGCTGAAAACGCCGATATAGGCACCCATCCACGTATGGACCTCGCACTTCACTTTGAAGACCTCGACCTTGTCGAATTTCTTGGTCAGTTTCATCCCCTGCTTGGGCTGCGCAACGTTGAATTGCGAATTGTCCTTGGAAAGCGAATGGACGTTATGCAGCGTCGGGTCGCTGTTCACCACCTCGAGCTCCTGCCCGGTCTGAATCCCCAGCACATGAGGCGTATACTGGCATCCCTTCTGATCGAATATGAGCTTGCTCGCAGGGGGATCGAATTTTCTGCTCCCCAATCCGTCCTTCACGTACACGAGCACATTTTTCAGGGTGCCGTTCCCGTTCACGACCACTTCCTCGCCGGTCACCGGGGTTTTATGCGCCTTGACGCACACCGGATCGGCGTTCATCATCAGCCTGGGAGCCTTGGGTGCCGTCCCGTCAAAAGAGACCTTTCCGGTCACGTCGCCGGCAACGGCCGACGCCGTGAGAACCGCCAGAAGGGCGGTCATCACTCCACATAAACGATGTGTCATCCTGCTGCCTCCTTGAATAGAGAATGTACGTTGGTTACTCAAATCGTCATACTTACCGGGCGCTGACCACCGGTCGCACCGGCTCGCCGATGCTGATCAGATAGTCGCGGATGGCGGTCATTTGCTTCCGGGCATCCCCGCCGAGGACATCGGGAAGGGGCGACTGGCCGTCGGGGAAGAAGGTCGGCATACGCGTTCCCTCCTGGAGCTTGTTCGGGTCTGCGAGCCATTCCACGATCCATTCCGGCTTGAGCCGGTCGCGCGCCTTCGTGAGGTTGGGTGCCAGGTCGGATGTGCTTGCCGCCGCTCCCGGTTTCGGCGGTGCGACCGAGGCAGGATGACATTTCAGACACTGGAAGTCCGTAAAGATCGATTTTCCGACCCGCAGCAGCTCGGGATCGGGCTGGAACGACCGGTAGTCGCGCATTTCCAGTTCCTGGTTGCCGAGCCCCAGGAAGTACTTCGTGAGTTTCGAAATTTCTTCGTCGGTCAGTGAGAAGGTCGGCATGCGCGTGCCGATCCACGGACGGACGGAGTTAGGCTTCCCGGCGGTGGACGGGGATTTCAGGAAATCGTGCAGCCATGATTCCTGGACCTTCTTCCCCTCGCCCGTGATGATCGGGGGGAGGAATGCCGGTTCGTCGATGAGGGCGCCGATGAATCCCCCCTCCTTTTCAAGCTGGTGGCACTGCTGGCAGTTGTACTGATAGGCAATGCGGCGTCCCGTCTCGATGTTCTGCTGTTTGCGGTCGAATGTCTCCACGAACCTCTGGGCGGGCTCGTCTTTCGTTTGTGCCAGGAGGAAGAGCCGCAGCTTTGCGATCTCCGCAGCGTTGAACGCGAAGATGGGCATTTTCTGCAGGATTCTGTCGGTGGCGAAGAAGCGCGAATCTTTCAGCTTGGCGCCCACCCATGCATGCCATGTGTGGGGGACCTTCGTGTCGCCGAAATCCATTTCCTCCACGCGCTTGCGGCCGAAATTGGAAAGCGAGACCGACACGCGGCTCTCCTTCTCGAACCCGGGGATCTGGTGACATCCGGCGCAGCCATACTCCCGTATGAGGCCTTCCCCCTTTTTGATGATGACGCTCGACGTCAGGTTCAACGCCCGCTGTCCCTCGACGGGTCCGCCCTTCTGGCCGGAGAGAAATGCCGCGACATCGCGTGCTTCCTCGTCGGTGAGCCGGAGGCTGGGCATCCTGGTGGTCGGATTGTAGTGCCGCGGATTCTTCACCCAGTCCTCGATCCATGCGGCGCTTACCTTGCTCCCGACGCGGGTGAGTTCCGGGGCCATATCATAACTCGTGCCGCGCATCTCCCTCACTTTGGCCTGCGGTTCCAGCACATGGCAGGCCTGGCACCCGATGGATTCAAACAACGCCTTGCCGCGCCGCGCGTCGCCGCCGCCCGAACCTCCGGCGAGGGTAAACGGCATCCGTGCGGAAGCATCCCACAGGTACGCGGTCACGGCTTCCGCCTGGTCATCAGAGAACCTGAAGTTGGGCATCCGCGTGTGCGCATTGTAGTCCTTCGGGTTCCGGACCCAGCGGAAGACCCAGTCGGGCGTAGTCTTGTGCACGATGTGGGCGAGCTCGGGTCCGATCTTCGGGAGATCGGTGTAGCCTTTGATCTCGTGGCATCCGAAGCACCCCGATTCAATCATCGTGCGCTTCGCAGAAGAGAAGAGCGGCGCGCCGTCGAGGTGGCTCATGTTTTCGTGACACTCGTTGCAGGACGCCCATACTTCGATGCCGCGGAGCAGAGGATTCTCCCAGTACGGATCATCCTCTCCATGAGCCGAACCTGCGGTGAGCGCGGGACCCTGTCCCCGGTGGCACGTGGTGCAGCCCATGGTCTCCGGTTTATGCACCGCGAGCAGCTCGGGAAGGGGGTGCCGTCTGAACGGCTCCGGCGCGTCCTCCATCACTTCCTCGTTCCATCCCAGGTGACACGTCTGGCAGCGGTCCACGCGGGCTTTCGCGTCATTGAACGGATTGCGGTCATAATCGATCATCATGACCTGCTTGATCTCGATCGGCGCCGATTGTACGTGTGCGAGCTTCGCCTCCCACCGGTCGAGCTTCTTCCGCAGGTCGATCAGGGCGTTCTGGATGCGCCGGACTTCCTTCCGGTACCGGTCCATGATGGCGCCGAGCGAGTCGCGCCGTGCTTCGAGGCGCGTGATGACAGCCATGTGCCCTGCCATCTCGGATTCGTTCCTGTCGAGCCGTTCCTTCGCCTTCCTGTCCTCGCCCCCCTCATGCAACGCCTTCTTGTAGAAGTAGTAGGCCTCGTCCCCCCTGCTCTTCGCAAACTGGTACTGGCGGTTCTCGTTGATCAGGTCTTCGAGCACCTGCGTATGTTCCCCCGAGGCCGCGGTGCAGACCGGGCCGTTCACGGAATCCCGTGCTGCGGCAAGCTGTGCGTTCAGGTCGTTGCACTTCGATGAGTCGAAGTCGGCGACCGCCTGTTCCACCCGCTGCTGCACGCGCGTTACGGCCTCCTGCCGGTACGCGCGCTGCACGTCCTTCCACGGCCGTCGCGTCGTCACTTCGTCCACCACCGCCCACATGGTTCCCAGAAAGAGGAGCCCGGCAAAGACGATGTAATAGACGCTGTAGTTGCGCACTTCGATCGGAACCTGCGCACGATCTTTGAACACTGTTCCTCCGCCTGCCTTTCGTGTCAGATGTTAAACCAGGGAGTGACGAGAATGTACTTCACGTTCAGCATCAGGCGCAGCAGTATCTTGATCGGCAGCGCCATCATGATGAGAAACAGGCCTGCCACGATTGCATACCGGAGCGGGCCGAGTTTTTTCACCGTGTCGCTGTTCCGTTTCCAGAGGTAGTACAAACCTCCGAAGCTGAACCACCCGAGAATCGTCGCCGACCCGATGAGCATCGCAAACGGGTTCAGCGAGTCGTCAACCCGGCGTGTGGGAACGCCAAACAGTTCCGACCAGTCGATGTTGGTCAGCGCCACGACCCGGTGCGTATCCCATTCTTCCCACGGCATGAAGAGATTCCATCCCGGCCCGCGGAAAAACGTCCCGAGAACGATCAGCGACACCCAGAGGACCAGAAACCCGAACAAGAATGTGACGATGGCGAATTTCCGCTCCTTGAACGTGTAGTACCCGTTCCCCTTCGGATTGATGTCGATATACGGAATCGCGCACAACCCCAGGATAATCAGCGTCGGGATCGTCACGCCTGCGATCCACGGATCGAAATAGACCAGGATCTCCTGCAATCCGAGGAAGTACCAGGGCGCCTTTGACGGATTGGGCGTCAGGGACGGATTGGCGGGTTCCTCCAGCGGCGCATTGAGCGTGATCGACCAGACCATCAGCACCACCGTTAGAATGATGGCCGCCAGGAATTCGACCCGGAGCAGATACGGCCAAGTGTGAACATCCCGGGTCCAACCTTTCCGAAAAGGATAGATCTTCCGGTGATGGGTCTTGGCCAGTTCCGGGTTGGCCTCCAGTTCCGAGATGAGGCGATCGGTGGCCCTTGCCTGGCGCAGCCAGAGCCAGGTATAGAACGGCACCAGGACGATGAGGGCCACAATCGGAATGTTGTCCGGTTGCGAAATAATCGTCCATAAT
>JBGPYM010000020.1:0-20956 GCA_041493205.1 Bacteroidota bacterium | reverse complement strand
CTCGAGCGGTCGGGCATCAGCGTCGAAACCCTCGACCTTTCGGAGGCCCTGGGGTGGGTGGCCGCCATGAAAGACAACGACGGCCCGGTGCAGAAAAAGCTGTCGGATATCGGCGGCTATACGACCACCACGGGTGTGCCGCCTGCAAGCCTGATGAAAATGGCGAAGCTGGGGGTCGCCATCGACCGGTGGGTGGCGGAGAAGAACCTGAGCGCCACATCGATCCAGTGCTGGACCTCCCTCGAGGAGTTCTTCGGGGTCGTGCCATGCACGCTGATGAGCATGATGTCGAACGCGCTCATGCCCAGCGCGTGCGAAACGGACACGGCGGGGCTTGTCGGCATGTACGTGCTGCAATCGGCCTCTGCGAAGCCGGCGGCGCTCCTCGACTGGAACAACAATTACGCCGCGGACCCGGATAAGGGGGTGGTGTTCCACTGCTCGAATCTTCCCAAGGCCTTCTTCGGTTCACAAAAGATGGACTACCAGGAGATTATTGCGGGGGCGGTCGGCAAGGAGAACACGTTCGGCACCATCGTGGGGAAAATCGCCCCGGGGCCGTTCACTTACTGCCGCGTTTCCACGGACGACCTGAACGGCCGGATGACCACTTATGTCGGCGAGGGGCGCTTCACCGACGACCCGCTCGAGACGTTCGGCGGCTACGGCGTCATCCAGGTCCCGGCATTCCAGAAGCTTCTTCAGTACATCTGCCGGAACGGGCTCGAGCACCATGTCGCAGCGACGCGGGACACGGTTGCGGATGCGATTGAGGACGCTCTCGGGAACTATCTTGGGTGGGAGATTTATCATCACCGCTGATATAGGTAGAGCCACGGGCGAGACGCCCGTGCCACTACAGACTATACAGGTATCCTCAAGCATTTGAGCAAGAGCCACGGGCGGGACGCCCGTGCCACTACGAACTGTACAGGTATCCACAAGCATTTCAGCTAAGAGCCACCGGCGGGGACGCCGGTGCTACTACAGGGATCAGTTCACCCCCGTCAATCACCTACGGAGTCATTCGATGGAAACTCTGGACCTGGTTGTCATCGCGGCATATTTCGGATGCATCGCCCTTCTGACCTGGTGGGTTATCAGAAAGGGCCAGAAAACTTCCGACGAATACTTCCTTGCGGGACGCAATCTCGGATGGTTTGTCGTCGGCGCTTCCATCTTTGCATCCAACATCGGCTCCGAGCATCTGGTGGGACTGGCGGGCGCAGGCGCAACGAGCGGCGTCGCGCTCGCCCACTACGAACTGCACGCGTGGTGCCTCCGGGTTGTGGGATGGGGGTTTATTCCGTTCTACATGCGCTCCAGGGTGTTCACAATGCCGGAGTTTCTGGAACGGCGGTTTTCTCCCACCGCCCGCTGGGTGCTCTCGCTGATTTCTCTGGTTGCCTACGTCCTGACAAAGATCGCGGTCGGCATTTTTGCCGGAGGGATCGTCGCCGGCACGCTTCTCCCCGAAATGCAGCTTCAGATCGGGTCCGTCGTGTTCGACAGCTTCTGGATCGGATCCGTTCTGGTGGTCCTGGTCACGGGGCTCTATACCGTGATCGGGGGGATGCGCACCGTGGCGTACGCCGATGCCATGCAGACGATCATCCTGATCATCGGATCGGCGTTACTGACCATGTTCGGGCTCCAAAAGCTCGGCGGGTGGAGCGAGCTCCACGCCGTTCTCGGATCCGACATGTTCAACCTCTGGAAGCCGCTCATACCCGCCGGCGTCGAGGGAACCTGGGCGCCCGTCCGGGAGACCGGTCGGCTGGCATGGTATTTCAACAGCAATTATCCGTGGCTCGGGATGCTGATCTGCGCGCCGATCATCGGGCTCTGGTACTGGTGCACCGACCAGTACATCGTCCAGCGCGCGCTGGGAGCCCCGACCGAGAAGGAAGCCCGCCGCGGAACGATTTTCGCCTCCTACCTGAAGCTCCTCCCCGTGTTCATTTTCATCATTCCCGGGATGATCTGGCTCGCACTTGCCAGGACGGGCAAGGTCCCGGAATTCGCGGGCATGGTCGGCCCGGACGGACAGGCGCTGCGGGAGGGCGCCCAGGCATCCTTTGCGCTCATGGTTCGTTACGTGATGCCCGTCGGGCTGCGGGGACTTGTCGTCGCCGGCTTGCTCGCGGCCCTGATGAGCTCGCTGGCAGGCGCGTTCAATGCAAGCTCGACGCTCTTCACGATCGATTTCTATAAGAAGTTCAGGCCGCGCGCCACGGAGGAGCAGCTGGTGTGGATTGGGCGCGTTGCCACCACCGTCATGGTACTGATCGCCCTCTTCTGGATCCCGGTGATACGCGGAGGGAAGGGGTTGTACGATTACCTTCAGGGAGTACAGGGATATCTTGCCCCGCCGATTTTTGTTGTCTTTTTCTTCGGCGTGTTCATGAAGCGACTGAACGCCAAGGGATGCCTGGCAGCGCTCATCACGGGTTTTGCCCTCGGCATCTTCCGCCTGCTGGTGGATACGCCCGTCAGCCTCCACCTTGCCGGGTTCGAACACGGGTACCCGGAGGGGTCGTTCTTCTGGATCATCAACAACATCTTCTTCCAGTACTACAGCATACTCATCTTCGCGGTCTCGGTGGTGGTGATGATCGTCGTCAGCTATATGTCCGAGGTGCCGGACTACGAACGGATTCGCGATCTGACGTTTGCGACCCAGTCAGAGGAACACCGCCAAGAATCGCGAAAGAGCTGGACAAAACTGGACGTGGTCACTTCCTGCCTCGTGGTTTGCCTGATTCTGATCGCCTATCTCTCATTTACAGGTTGACGAGGCCCGCATCGCCATGAGCATTCGTTATACCCTCGGGCTTGATTTCGGCACCAACTCGGTGCGCGCGCTCATTGTTGACGTCAGAAACGGCAAAGAGGCGGGGACAGCGGTCTGGGGGTACGAGCACGGGACGCAGGGGGTGATCCTTACACGCGATCCCAACCTTGCGCGTCAGCATCCCGCCGATTATGTCACGGGCGCAGCAACGGTGATACGGAGGGCGCTTGCACAGACCCGGCGGCGGGTGCGCGGCTTCCGACCCGAACAGATCATAGGGGTCGGCGTCGATACGACCGGCAGCACGCCGATGCCCGTTGACGGTGAGGGGAAGCCGCTCGCTTTCCAGAGGAGGTTCTCCCGGAACCCGGATGCAATGGCCTGGCTCTGGAAGGATCACACGGGCGTCGCGGAGGCCGCGGCAATCACATCGCTCGCCAGAGAGATCCGCCCCCGGTATGTTGCGCGGTGCGGAGGGGTGTATTCGAGCGAGTGGTTCTTCAGCAAGATTCTGCATTGCAGGCGGACATCACCCGAAGTATTTTCCGCTGCATCCCTCTGGGTGGAAATCGCCGACTGGATCCCGGCGATGCTCACCGGGACGGAACATCCGGATCGTCTCACCATCGGCATTTGCGCCGCCGGCCACAAGGCGATGTTCAGCGCCGACTGGGGAGGATATCCGGACGCGGAGTTTCTGTCGCGCCTCGATCCCGGCCTGGGCGAACTCCGTGCACGGTTGAAGACGACGGCCGCGACCGTTGATACCGCAGTCGGGGGGCTGACACCGGCATGGGCGAAGAAGACCGGACTGCGTACCGGCATACCGGTCGCGACCGGCGCCTTCGATGCCCATTGCGGCGCGATCGGTGCGGGCGTGGGGACGGGCACGCTGGTGAAGATCATCGGGACGAGCACGTGCGATATCACCGTCGCCCCCGGAGGGGAACCATTGCAGGACATCCGCGGGTTGTGCGGGATTGTCAAAGGGAGCGTGATCCCCGGTGACTACGGCCTCGAGGCGGGCCAGTCCGCAGTGGGGGACATTTTCAACTGGTTCGTCAGTTACATCAGGCCGCTGGGGGCTTCGGGTACGCACGAGGCGCTGACAGCCGCCGCGGCGCGGATCCGTCCGGGGGAATCGGGGCTCCTGGCCCTCGACTGGAACAACGGCAATCGTACGGTGCTCGTTGACCAGCGTCTGACCGGTCTGCTGATCGGACAGACGCTCTACACGACCCCGGGGGAAATCTACAGGGCACTGATCGAAGCGACGGCCTTCGGCGCGCTCGCCATCATCAACAGGTTTGAAGAGAGCGGGGTCACGATTGAACAGGTTGTCAACTGCGGCGGCATCGCCGAGAAGAGCCCGCTGGTGATGCAGATTTATGCCGACGTGACGGGACGACCTATGAAGGTGAGCAGGTCCGCGCAGACTTGTGCGCTGGGTGCAGCGATCGCGGGGTCGGTAGTGGCAGGGAAGCAGGCGGGGGGGTATGCCTCCATACGGGAGGCGCAGTCAACTATGACCGGTCTGAAGCGGCGTGTGTTCTCGCCAGACCCGGCAGCGCATGCGGTGTACAGGGAGCTCTACCCGCTTTACCGGACGCTCCATGACGCCTTCGGCACTCCGGAGTGGCAGGGCAACCTCTTCCCTGTGATGAAGCAGTTACTGGAAATCCGCACCCGGGCTCGCCACTGAAGAACATCACTCCCGGTGTTGTCCTGCCGCCGGGATCACCCGTCGAAGTGGCCCGGCCGCTTCCGCGACCGGATCTTCCCGTTTTTCGATTCTTTGGAGAGGACGCTCCGGACGAGGGTTTTCCACCGGGGCATGATCGAATGGGGCGAGAGGCGTTGCCTGTCCTCTTCGTCGAGATGGCCGTGCATTTCCACGATTGCACAGATGTCAGCGGAGGAGACCCATTGTCGTTTCGGCACGTGTCCCCGGATGATTCCCCACACTTCGTGCGCTGCAATCATATCGGCTCCTTTGTATCATCAAGATAGGCCTATTCCCCCCGAATAGCAATTGCCGGCGGAGTTGAAAAGGTGCGGGTGATTGCCTATCTTACAGGCTAATTCCGCGACTTGCATTCCGATGCCCTGTCGCCTCCACCCAGCGTTCCGGCTGCATGAAGAAGATCCAGATCCTGCTCATTGAGGATAATCGTTTGTTGCGCGAGGGGCTCTCGGTCATGCTCAAGGAGCAGCCCGACCTCAGGGTCGTTGCTTCCCCCGGGAACTCCGATGCTCTTGGCAAGGCAAAGCGGCTGAAACCGGAAGTCATACTGCTCGATCTCGGGTTACGCAGTCAGAACAGTCTTCGCCTCATAAGCTCATTCAAGAAAAACGCCCCGGAGGCACGGGTGGTCGGGATGGACCTCGTCCCGGTGCAGGAGGACCTTGTTCAGTATGTTGAGGCCGGGGTCTGTGGGTTTGTCCTCAAGGATGCGACATTCGACGATTTTCTCAGGACCATCCGTTCTGTTGCCAGGGGTGTGAATGTCCTCCCGCCGCCTCTCACCGGGTCACTCTTCAATCAGATCATCGAACACGCCACCAGGAAGGGAAAGGGAAATCCCTTTACCTGGGTAAAAATGACCAACCGGGAGCGGGAAGTGATTGAACTGATCGCCGAGGGGCTGAGCAACAAGGACATTGCACACCGGCTCCATCTTGCCACCGACACGGTCAAGAGTCACGTTCACAACATCCTCGAAAAGCTTGCCCTGCACACCCGCCTTGAGATTGCCCGGTTCGCGCACAGCGATGCCGGGTATCCCGGGCACCAGCGCGTCACTCAAAAGGACTAGTCCTTCTTTCAACCGTTCGGACGATTCTTCCCTCCCGTGATCTTCCCTACGTTGGGCGTATTCCACACCGGGTATATGCTTGCCACCAAAGGGGTTTGTACGCCAAGTTGTTCCACCGAAACGGCGGAAATCCGCCGTCAGGCGTCCGCGCAGTTCTGCGGCGGCCGGCAGTCTGCGCCGTGCCGAAGCGGAGCGTGAGCTGCTGACCCTTGTCCGGAGCGGCGTTGAGCGGTTTATTCTGGACAACACGACCGTTGCAGATCTCCTCCGAACCATCCGCGACGTAACGGAGAAGGAAGAGACCTACGCACACCAGCTGACGAAATCAGTGTTTTCAAAGATCGTCAAAGAAGCGATTCGGAAACGAAATCTCAGGCGGCCACAGTAACCCTCAACGCAACACTTCCGGAGCACACCATGCGAAGGCTGCACATCGGGATCATCGACCTCGTCAGCAAGTCACCCACGCGTTCGATGTGGGCGCGTGTCATGCATGCGAATCTTGCGAGCATCATGCCGCAGGTGATCGGCGTCTGGTGCCAGGAAGAAGGGCACGAGGTCACCTATCTCTGCTACACGGGGCTTGAAGATCTGGCAGAACAGCTGCCTGAGAGCGTCGACATGGTATTCATCGGCGCCTTTTCGGAGGCCGCGCAGCTTGCGTACGCTCTGAGCGCCCAGTTCCGATCGCGCGGTGCCGTGACCGTCCTGGGCGGCCCGCACGCCCGGTGCTACCCGCAGGATGCCCAGAAGTATTTCGATTACGTCCTTGGCTTCACCGACAAAGCCGTCATTCACGAGGTGCTGACCGACTGCGCTCCCAATCGTCCGATGGGCGTCCGAATTTCTTCCGCCGGCCAGCCCCTTGCCCTCCCCGGTGTTCGCGAGCGGTGGCAGTTCATCGAACCGACATTGAAAAAAGCCCCGCTCCTCAAGATGGTCCCGATGCTCGGAAGCCTGGGGTGTCCGTATCAATGCAGCTTCTGCATCGATTCCGTCGTTCCCTTCCAGCCGCTGGACCTGGATGTCATGAAGGAAGATCTCACGTTCCTCCTGACGAAGTTCAAGCGGCCGCTGGTCGCGTTTCACGATCCGAATTTCGGCGTTCAGTTCAACCACGTGATGGGCGCCATAGAAGAAGTGGTGGCGCCGGGGCGGATTGATTTCGCCGCCGAGAGCAGCCTTTCCCTTCTTTCCGAGGCCCACCTCGTCCGGATGAAACGGAACGGGTTCAAGGCGCTTCTGCCCGGGATCGAATCATGGTATGACATGGGAGAGAAGTCGCACACCGGCAAGCTGCGGGGGATCGACAAGGTGCGGGAGGTGTCCGATCACGTGAACATGATCCTCCGGTACATTCCGTATCTCCAGTCGAATTTTGTCCTGGGTCTTGATGTGGACGAAGGGAATGAACCGTTCGAACTGACCAAGCGGTTCATCGACCTCACGCCGGGGGCATTCCCCGGATACTCGCTTCTTTCCGCCTTCGGTCAGGCGGCCCCCTTGAACCTTCAGTACCAGGAGGAGGGCCGGGTCATCCCGTTCCCGTTCCATTTCCTGAACAACAACGGCGCGATGAACATCAAGCCGAAGAACTACGCGTGGCCCGCATTCTATGAGCGCGTCATCGACCTCACCCGGTATTCGTTCTCTCCCCGGGCGATGATGCGGAGGGCGCTTGCGACCAAGACCGTCATTCCCAAGTGGTTGAATCTGGTTCGCGCGCTTTCATCGGAAGGGTACGGCCGTATTCACTATTACACGGAGATCCGCCGCCGTCTACTGACGGACCCCGAGTTCCGGCCCTTTTTCGAACGCCAGACGTCCACGGTCCCGCAGTTCTACGTCGACCGTGTCCGGAAAGAGATGGGCACGATGTGGCACTGGCTGCCCGCAGGGGCGATGGAGCACGACCCCAACGCATATCTGAAGTCAACGCGCGAAGGGGCTGCGGTACCGGTGGAGGTCCGCGTCGCCGTCTGAGGCGGGCTCTCCCGGGATACGTGAATGCGGTCCGCAACGGGCACCTCTCCCCGGGGCGCATTCACGTTGTTGACAAATTGATCCTGCCGCTGTACCTTCCATAGCAGAGCTATCTGCACGCCATCGAATCCGGACCCCCAGCCTCTACCCCCCGGGAGCGCTGACTCCTTTCCGTCGTTCTTCCACCCACAGGCTCCCCGGTGTAACGCACCCGTCACCGTGTGAGCCAGCGGCTGTCATTTGCAGCGAGGGTCACCACCATGCGCCGACTTCCCCCCATTCCTGAATCCCTGCTTTCCCGCTGGCCCAAACTCGCAGCCGTGTTCGCGAGGTGGCCGTATCTCCCCTATGCCATTGCGGCGTTTCTCCTGGTGTGTATGATCTGGTTTTTCTCATCAGGCGGCACTGTGGCGCGCTCGGACGTGCTCGTGACGCCGTCCAAGGGGCTGTTCCTCGTCACCGTGACGACCACCGGAGAACTTCAGGCAAAGAATTCGATCAACATCATGGGTCCGGAAAACGCGCGCGCCGCATACATCTGGCAGATGAAGCTCACGAACATCATCGCCGAGGGCACGGTGGTCAAAAAGGGGGATTTTGTCGCGGACCTCGACAAGTCGGAAATCACCGGGAAGTTCAAGGACTCGCAGCTCTCCGTGCAGAAACTCGACGCGCAGTACCTCCAGACGAAGCTCGATAGCGCGCTTGCGCTTTCCCAGGCGCGGGACGAACTCGTCAATCTCTCCTATACGCGGGAGGAGAAACGGCTCGTCATGGAACAGTCGGCCTACGAAGCCCCGGCGATGCGCCGGCAGGCGGAAATCGATTATGAGCGTGCCCTGCGCACGTATGAACAGGCCAAGAAGAATTACGTCACCAAAACCAAGCAGGCGATAGCAAAAGCGCAGGCTGCGGACGCGGATCTTCAGAAAGAGCGCCAGCGGCTCGACCTGTATCAGAAGACGATGCAGGAATTCACCATCAAGGCGCCCGCGGACGGCATGGTGGTGTACGCGCGCGAGTGGAACGGCAAGAAGAAGGTGGTCGGGAGCACCATCAATTCGTGGGATCCGACCGTGGCCACGCTCCCCGATCTGCGCGAAATGGAGTCCATCACGTACGTCAACGAAGTGGACATACAGAAAATCGCGCTCGCGCAGAAGGTCAAGCTCAAGCTCGACGCAGATCCGAACAAGGTGCTCACGGGCACGGTCACGAACGTGGCAAACATCGGCGAGCAGCGGCCGAATTCCGATTCCAAGGTGTTTGAAGTCCGGATCAAAGTGAACGAGGCGGACACCACGCTCCGCCCCGCGATGACGACGGCCAACGAAATCCTGGTCGCGAAGGTTGACAGCGTGTTGTCCATCCCCCTCGAGTGTGTCCATACGGAAGGGGCGGTCACGTTCGTGTTCAAGAAGAACGGGTCGGGCATCGTGAAGCAGCAGATCAAGCTTGGCCTCATGAACGAGAACGCGGCCGTGGTGCAGAGCGGCATTGCAGAGGATGACGAGCTGTTGCTCACCACGCCGCCGGAATCGGCAAAGCTCAAACTGGTGTCACTCGCCGCGGCGCCCTAGCGGGACGCGGTGCACCATTCGTTCAACCCCGGGGTCTCATGCTACAGCACCTGGCTCAGAGCCTGCGCATTGCACTGGAAGCGATCACCCACAACAAGCTGCGGGCGATGCTGACGTCGCTCGGGATTGTCTTCGGGGTGGGGTCGGTCATTTCCATGCTTGCCGTCGGGACGGGGGCCAAGCAGGAGATTCTCGAACAGATGAAGCTGCTCGGCACGAATAACATCATCATTACGCCCGTCATCGAGCAGGAAGAGGGGAAGGTCGAAGATGATAACCTGGCAAAACGAACGGAAAAGAAACGATTCACCCCCGGGCTGACGCTGCAGGACGCGGTGGGGATTCAGTCCACGATCCCCGGCGTCGACTTCGTCAGTCCCGAGGTGGTCGTAGAAACCATGGTGCTCCGTGAGGGGCTCAAGCGTTCCAGCAAGCTCGTCGGCGTTGATTCGACCTATTTTGCCACCACCGATTTTGAACTCGAGCGGGGGCAGATTTTCTCCCGGAAGAACGTCGAGCTCGCCTCGCCGGTCGCCGTCATCGGGTTCGGGATCAAGGCGAAGTTTTTTGCCCGCGAGGACCCGATCGGCGGGAAGATCAAATGCGGCAGCCTCTGGCTGACGGTGATCGGCGTGATGCGCGAGCGGAGAATCAGCAAGGACAACATCCAGCACCTGGGGCTGCGCGACTACAACTATGACGTGTACACGCCGGTGAGCACCGTGCTGCTCCGGTACAAGAACCGGTCTCTCGTCACGAAGCTCGCCGTCCAGCAGGCGGCACGGCAGACAGGATCGGACGACAATGCCAACACGGAGTCGAAGAAGCCCCTGAATTATCACCAGCTGGACCGTCTCGTGGTGCGCGTCGCGGACGCTGACCGGATGCCGGGTCTCGCGGAGGTGATCAGCCGGATGCTCCAGCGGCGTCACAACCAGGTTGTGGATTTCCAGGTTACCGTGCCCGAGCAGCTCTTGCGGCAGGCACAGCGGACCCGGGAGATTTTCAACATTGTTCTGGGGGCGATCGCGTCGATATCCCTTATCGTGGGCGGCATCGGCATCATGAACATCATGCTAGCGTCCGTCATCGAGCGGACGAGGGAAATCGGCATCCGGCGCGCCACCGGCGCAACGAAACGGGACATCGCTCTGCAGTTCCTGGGCGAAGCAACGATGATCAGCGTGACGGGGGGCGTGATCGGGGTGCTGCTGGGCGTCGGACTCAGTTTTGCCATACAACATCTGGCGGGCGTCCTGACTATTATCACGCTTTTTTCCGTCCTGCTCTCCTTTATCATATCGATTTCGATCGGCATCGCATTCGGCTTTTTCCCTGCCCGCCGGGCGGCCAGCCAGGACGTCGTGGTCTGTCTCCGGTACGAATGATTTCACGCGAACGCATATGCATCTCCCGCCCATGAACCGACTACGCCCCTTTCTGCTGACCATCCTCCTGTCGGGGGTGAGCGGGACAGCCGCGGCACAGGTCGACACGGTGTCCATGACGTTGCAGCAGTGCATACTGCGTGCCCGGGCCGAGGGCCCCTCGGGAGCGATGGCACGCAGCGCCTTTGAAAGCAAGGAATCCGGGTATCACTCCTTTACCTCGGCGAACTATCCCCAGCTGTCCCTGTCCGGGGAAGTGCCAGGGTATTCCCGCTCCATCAACCCCATCATCCTTCCCGACGGGACCACGGCGTTCACCCCACAGAGCCAGGCAAGCTCATCGGTCAGTCTCTCGCTCACGCAGAGAATCCCGCTGACCGGAGGGGAGTTTTCCCTTTCGTCCGGCCTGAACCGGATCGATCTGATGGAGACGAAATCGCAGTACTACCGGTCCACCCCCCTGACCATGATGCTGCGGCAGCCTCTGTTTCAGATCAACACGATGCGCTGGGACCAGGAAGACCGGGATCTCCGCTACAGGATGGCGTCACGGGAGTTTGCGGAGGACATGGAGGATTGCGCGCTCGACATCACCAACAAATTCTTCGAGCTGTACCTGGCGCTGATGAACTCCGCGAACGCGTCGTTGAACCTGGCAATCAACGACACGCTCTACAAGATCTCCACGGGGCGGTACAACGTGGGGAAGATAGCGGAAAACGACCTCCTGCAGAGCGAGCTGGCATTTCTGAATGCGCAGACGCAGCTCGAAAACGCGAATGTGGGCCTCCACCGGTCGGAGGAGAACCTCCGGGTGGCCATCGGCCTCGGGCCGGGAACCGCCATCATGCTTCTCCCGCCAAGCAGGATCCCGGGATCGGCGATCGATCCGGCACTTGCGCTCGGGCAGGCGCGACAGAACCGGAGTGACGCCCTGAACTTCGGGTTGCAGCTCCTGACCGCCGAGCGGAGGGTGATGCAGACAAAATCCGACAACTCCTTCAACGCCACGATGACGGCAAGCATGGGATACAATCAGCGTGCGCCCGTGCTTCCCGACGCCTATCACAACCTTCTCAACCAGCAGCAATTCAGCCTTGGGTTCAGCATCCCGATCTTCCGCTGGGGGGCGGGAAGCTCCGCCGTGGACGCGGCGGTGGCCGACCAGAAGCGGACCGCGACCTCGGTGGAACAGCAGCAGCACGATTTCGAACAGGAAGTTCTCTACCAGGCGGCGCGGCTGAATCTTCTCGGGAAGCAGGTCGCGGTATCGGCGAAGGCAGACACCATTGCGCAGCGCCGGTTCGATGTGGCCAAGGAGCGCTACCTGATCGGCAAGATCGACATCCCGAATCTTTTTCTCGCGCAGAGCGAGAAGGACAACGCCCGCCGTGCGAGCATTCAGACTCTGTGGGATTACTGGACCACCTATTTCCGTGTCCGGCGCCTCACGCTGTATGATTTTGAGGAAGGCAGGGCACTGACTGCGCAAGGAGACACCAGATAAGGAATAGACATTTTACTCCGCTGATTGGTTCTTCCCACTCCGTACTCGTATTTAATTTTCCTGCGCGCGTGAATAATTGCGAGAGTTCGGCAGCGCACCTCTCCGCTCTTTAATATCCTCCATTTCGTTTCCGCTGAACTGTAATTCATCACATGGGTAACACAAAATCCGGATATGCGTTTTCCGGGGTCGCTGGAGGCCTGTGTGCGTGCGGTCACGAAATCCGGCTCAATTTCGCGGAAAATATCAGAATTTGTCGGCCATCACGCCTCGATGAGCCAGGATGATTTATCATGTGTATGTAATTTCAACACCCATAGACAGCACGGGGCAGAGAGTATGAATACGGGACAGGTCATGTTGTCAATCGCAGCGTTCATGTTTCTCGGGACGGTGCTCGTCAATTTCAATCATCTCGTTCTCGCCAACAATGAGGACATGTCCGACAGCCATGACCTCATCATCGCGACGACGATAGCATCGACCTATCTCGACGCGGCGCAGTCAATGAACTACGACGAGAACAGCATTGAGGATCCGATCTACGATCCTTCGGGTTTTACCGATCCGAACAGCCTCGGTCCCGACGGCGAAGTGGACATTTCAGGGTTCGACGATTTTGACGACTTCAACGAATACAGCGTGACGGAGCAGGCGGAAGGAAACAACGGCATATTCCGGTCCGACTTTACGGTCTCCTACGTCGATCCGGAGGATATCAATTACAGGTCGGTCCAGACTTATCTCAAGCGGCTCGACATCAAGACCTGGAGGGTGGACGTCGCGGCCACCAGGGACACGGTTCGCATGTTCACGACGATGGCATATTTTAAGTTTAACTGAGGCGACAGGGGGATAGGATGTCAAGCATACTCGATGTTCTCTTTTCGATAGTCCTGGGCGGCATGCTGTTGGTCACGATGCTCGGCGCGAACGACACTGCGCTGGAAAATACGGCGTTGCTGCACGGCGACCGGATGGTGCAGGAGGCAGCGGTCGGCGTCTCCATGTACCTCGACGGCGAGATGCGCAACATGGGGTTCGGCGTTCCTGACTCAATGGGCGTCATCGTCAAGGCCGATTCCAATAAAGTCATTTATCGCGTGTCGCTCCCGCCGTTCACCAAGGTCGACACCATCAGTTTCTATCTCGGGTCCACCTCCGAACTGGCAGCCACGCCCAATACCATGGACCGGTACCTGTACCGCCAGGAGAATCAGGGCGCTCCGTATCCGATCGCGGTCCTGACGTATCTCCGGCTCCGTTACTACGACCGGAATGATTCCATGATGAACACGCCGGTAAGCAAGGGGAAGTTGAGCCAGATCTTCAAGGTGGAAGTAACGAACGAGGTGCAGAATTCGTACGCCATGTACCGGAACCGGAACCAGGTGGAAGCCGGGCAACAGGATGCGCTCTATTCAAGCTTCCTCTGGAGTCAGACCCGGCTTGCTGCGCAGAACCTCCGGGTTGCTGCCCGGCCCGCCCAGAAAATCCGGAAGACCCCCCCGCCTGCGCCTCCGGGGCCGCCGCCTGTTCCTGGCCCGGTGGGGGCTGGCCCGAAGGGAAAAGGGAACGGAAATGGGAATGGGAACGGCAATGGGAATGGCAATGCGAATGGCAATGGGAACGGTGCGAAACCCGCACCAGCACCACCGCCAGCACCCAAGCCGCCGAAGCCGCCACCGCCACCGCCACCGCCGCCACCGCCGGTGCTTGGGTTGAATTAGGAAGTGACGTGCACAGAGAATTGTGATGAGGGGATGTAACACAATGTTGCAATTGACACAGGGGAGTGATTATGGCCGGTAGAGCGCAACTCATACTCGTCATCGGATTGGGATTCCTCCTTGGGGGGGTCTCCATGAATCTGAACCGGTGGGCACGATCGGCCGGCCACAACAGCACGTACTACTATGAGGCCCTTACATCCCATAACCTCGCGCTCGCTGGCGCCCAGGTGGGGATTACCAAGGCCGTGAAGGATTCGTCCTGGTTCGGCTCACAGGACTACGTAGAGAATTCCTCCGGCGGCACGTATACCGTGGTGCGGGACGCTGCCGAACCGCTCGTGGTACGCTGCATTTCCACGCTCAACGGATTTAACGATGTCCTGCACGATACGATCGAGGTCTACCTTGCCGAGCCCACCTTCACGAGCTTTACGCTCTTCTCGTGGATGACGAACGGCGAGGGACCATGCCAGTGGGTCTCCGGTGACTCGGTCATGGGAAGACTGCACAGCAACGGATCGATTGCGATCAACGGCTCTCCCGTCTTCATGGACAGGGTCACCACGGCTCATAAGTTCACTCCGTCCCCGGGTAAAGGGGTTGACCAGGCCATCTTTAATAAGGGATATGAGACAGGCGTCGACAGCGTCTACTTCCCCAGCGACCTGCAGGCAGTGTTCAATGTCGCCAACGATCCCAGCGGAAAGTTCTACAACAACCCAAACATCTGGATAACACTTGATCCGGGCAACAGCGGGGTCCATGGTGACGGACTGGCGCTCGTCAGGGCTTCGAAGAGCGGCCCTGTCATCGATTCCGTGCGCATCGGCCTATCGGGATTCAGCGGGGTACTCATGGGTGACGATACCGTACACGTCCAGGGGACGCTCGACGGCCAGTTGACGATCTCGTCCAACATGGGGGACATTTACGTCGAAGACAACCTCTTTTACGAGCAGGACCCGCGTGTCGTCCCAACGTCGAAGGATCTGCTTGGGCTGGTGGCCGAGCGTTCCGTCATCATCGCCGACAACCCGGCCAACCAGGCAGATTGTGTGATCGATGGGAATATTTTTGCACGCTCCGGGTCGCTCACGGGTGATAACTACTCGAACGGGACGCTCCGGGGGAGGCTGAGCATTTACGGCTCGATCGTCCAGAACATCCGGGGCGCAGTCGGGACAAACCTGAACGGCGTCCTCAACAGCGGATATTTCAAGAGCTATGCGTACGACGGCCGGCTGTACGACCCGAATTTCCGTCCGCCGTCGTATCCCGGGTTCATCCCCGCCACAAGTCCGATCCTCGGGTGGTGGGAAAGCATGCGTCTCCCTGACATCGGGCAGTACAGCATTTAGGCAAAGGCAGCGGCGGGGTTGGTATTACCAGGGGTCACCTTTTGGGTGACCCCTTTTTGTTTCTGGGGGGAGAGACACCGGCGGAGACGCCGGTGCCACTACAGACAGTCTACAATGTGCACAGCAGAGACTCGGGAAGAGCCACGGGCGAGACGTCCGGCCTACAACGCCGGGACGTAAATAGCACGCCCGTGCCACTACGATGTGCCGGTGCTACTGCCTTGAATATGTGAAATCCGCGGCCTTTTTGCCCTCCCAAGGGACTAAATCTCAATTCAACCCTTCGGGCTATTTCGCCTCGCCGTGGAAGTTTGTATGTTGGACGGAGCAGGGTCCGTCCAACACACAATCCACTCCGGAAACCATCATGCAGAACGCCCCCGTGGCCGTGGCAGCGCCGTCTTATGACACAGCTCGTGAATGTGGGATACACGAACTGGACATCACGCTTATACGTCCGACCAACTACACGGACGACGGCTACCCCATCCAGATGCGGGTGGGGATCATCCGCAGCAACACGCTGACACAGATGGGGACACTGGTTCGTGATCTTGACTCTTACCCATTCTTCAAGGGTCTACCGCTCACGCTTCGCCTGATCGACGAGGCGATCCAGCGGGTCCCGACGAAGGAAATTCTCCGGCGGTCGCGCATCCCCGGCGTGCGGTCGATCGTCATGCTCGTGGGGGTGCAATCCAACCAGTTCCCGCGGGCACAGGACATCGCGTCGTGGTTTCTGCCGCACAACATTCCCGTGATGGTGGGCGGCTTCCATGTCAGCGGCATGCTTGCGATGGTCGGGTTGACGTCAAGCCTTCGAGAAGCGATGACGAGCGGCATGATCCTCGTTGCGGGCGAGGTAGAAGGAGACCGCCTGCCCGCCGTGGTTGAGGATGTACTCCGGGGACGCGCGGAACCGCTCTACAATTTTCTGAACCCCACGCCGGACCTCTCGAACATTCCCACGCCCCGCCTGACAAAGGCCGATCTCAAAGGTTTTGCATCCCCGTACAGCACGATCGATACGGGCCGCGGATGCGTGTTCACATGTGAATTCTGCACCATCATCAATGTCCAGGGCCGGACGATGCGATGCAGGGAGCCGGAGCAGGTGGTGGAGTTTGTGCGGCGGAATTATCATGACGCGGGCGTCGAGCACAGTTTTTTTACAGACGACAATATCGCACGCAACCCACGGTGGCGCGAGCTCTTCGCCGGGCTGATCAAGCTTCGGGAAGAAGAGAACATCCCCTTCACGTTCATGATGCAGAGCGACCTTGCCGCGCGCAAGATTCCGCCCGGCGACTTTTTCAAGCTTGCCGCGCGCGCGGGGTGCAATCAGACATTTTTTGGCGTCGAAAGCGTGAATCGGGACAACCTCCGCTCCCAGGGGAAGTTCCAGAACCAGGTCTCTGAATACAAGGATCTGGCCGACCATCTACATTCCCTCGGCATTGCCTGTCACGCGGGGTACATCCTCGGGCTCCCGTTCGACACTCCCTCAAGCATCCAGACGGATATTACCGAGCTTCAGCGCATCGGATTCGATTCCGCTTCGTTCTACATCCTGTCTCCCCTTCCCGGCTCCAAGGATCATCAACGCTGGTGGCAGGAACGCCGGTGGATGCATGAAGACTTCAACACTTACGATTCGGCACATGTCGCGGTCGCCCCGGAACGGATGACCAGGGAAGAGCTGATGGATGCATACCGGCGTGCGTGGGACCAGTTCTACTCGATCGGCCACATGGTCAACGTCCTGAAAGTCTGGCGCAACAACTGGTCCACGTACTGGAACCGGCTCTTCTTCTTTGCGGCCTATCTGTATGCATCGAAGATCGAGCACCTGCACCCGATGAACTGCGGCTTCTGGACGATACGGCATCAGAACGACCGGCGATCCGGATTCCCGCGGGAAGCGTTCGTTCCCTTCTGGTGGCACCGGATGAGGACCATCAGCACGCGCCTGGTGGGGATCGTAAAGCTCTTTTTCCAGCTTGAGGAGGCATGGCTGCAGAGCCGTCCGAAGAGCCAGGTCGAGGATGCGCTCCACGATCTGGTTGTCAAAACACGGCAGGACGTGGTCGACTGGCGGGATCTGAAGGCGCGTGAGCTCGCCGTCCTGTACAGAAAGCTGCGTGATGACATGCCGGAGGTCAAGGTCCCGTCCGTTGTGCAGCTCTGGTGCAAGAAGCACAACCCCTTTGCAGGAGCCTATACAAGGTCATACGTCCAGCGGGCATGGCGGCACTGGTACCGTCATGTATGGAACCCGTTGAAGTGGATCGAAGTGTGGTTGTTCGAGTGGGTCAACGGGGCGCGGTTCCTTACCCATCTTCTCGTTGAAGGGAAATAGAGGTTTTTTTCCTGATTCCTCGAACAGTGTTCAATGCGCAAAATCCGGGTTCTTTTGATTGAAGACAACCGCCTGCTTCGTGACGGCATCACCGTCATGATCAACGGTGAACCGGACATGAAGGTCGTCGCGGCATCCGGGGGGAATGAAAATACCCTGCTCAAGGCACGCACCGTGAAACCCCGGGTCATTCTCATCGACCTGGGTTTGCGGAATCAGAACGGCGTACATATAGTACGATCGGTGAGCAAAGCGTGGCCTGAGATGAAAGTGATCGGGATGGGTTTGATTCCCACACAGCTTGACGTTGTTGAGTTTGTGGAGGCGGGGGCATCGGGATTCATTCTCAAGGATGCGAATATTGAAGCTTTCCTCGGAACAATCCGGTCAGTGGCCCACGGAGGGAAGGTCATCCCGACCCCGCTGACCGGTTCTCTTTTTTCCCATGTCATCGAACTTGCCCTGAAGAAGGGGAAGGTGCCGCTGAAACAGGCAGTGCGCATGACAAAACGTGAACTTGAAATCATTGCATTGATTGCCGACGGCCTCAGCAACAAGGACATCGCTCAGCGGCTCAACATTGCAACCTATACGGTAAAGAGCCATGTCCACAATGTTCTGGAGAAGCTGGCATTACACAGTCGTCTCCAGATCGCCCAATTCACCCGCGACGATCGTCCGTCATAAACCCGCCGACACCCCCTTCCGCAACCAGCGAATCCCGCCTGTCTTCCGGGGGGATTAGCTACAGATTCAACCTTTAGGTCGATTTCCTTCCCGGCAGAACATCTGCATATTTCATCCATAGTCCGAGCATCACATTTACTTGTACGCTGACAGGATCGACTGTCGGCACATTTTCTTGCATGGAAGGAGCTGGAGCGATGAACTGGGACCGCATAGAAGGACAATGGAAGCAGCGCAGGGGGAAAGCGATGCAGCATTGGGGGAAAATTATGAACGACGAACTGGCTGCGATCGCAGGCAGGTATGAAGATCTCGTCGGCAGGCTTCAGGAGAGATACGGAATGGCCCGGGAAGAGACAAAGGGCCAGGTCAATAAGTTCAGGAAAACCGTCGAGCAACTCAAGAAATCGAACAGCCGCCTGCTCCGATTGCAAAAGGCCATGCACGACAAGGTCCATGCGGCCCGCAAGCCCGTCAGACGGGCAAAGCCATCCAGGAAACGGGTGCTAGCAAGAACGCGTCGTTGACCATTCACAATCACCACAACCCGAAAAGAGAGCGACCATGATCTTTATCCTTACCATCGTGATTACCATTGCTGCCGCCTTCGCCTGGCGAGGTGCCAAAAGAAGTGAACGTCAGAATGCCCCGGCATCACGCCCCATCGCCACGGTAAGCGGCCTGGTGGCGGTAGTTTTTGGCATTATTACCGCCCTTCAGTGTTTCACGCAAATCCCCGCCGGCCACGTCGGTGTGGTGGATTTCTTCGGCGTTGTGTCGGATCAGACCCTGCGGGCCGGCATCAATCCGGTGAACCCCCTGGCGAACGTCATCAAGTACTCCATCCAGACACAGGAACACAAAGAAACCATGCAGGTCCTCTCACGCGAAGGTCTCACGATCGGACTGGAAGTGAGCGCGCTGTACAGGCTCAATCCCGATTCTGCTGGCCGCGTGTACAAGACTGTTGCCGGCGGCGACTACGAGACCATCATTCTGATCCCGCAATTCCGGTCCATCTGCAGGGCCGTCACGGCGAGCTTTCAGGCCAGCGCCCTGTATTCCACCGAACGGGAACGGCTCGGCGCTTCGATTCAGGAAGAGCTTGCGAGGACAGTTGCCCCCCGGGGCGTTACTATTGAGAACACTCCCATCCGCAACGTTGCGCTCCCGTCCCAGCTGACCGAGGCCATCGAGCAGAAGCAGCGTGCCGATCAGGAGAGCCAGCGCATGGAATTTATTCTCACGAAGGAGAAGCAGGAGGCGGACCGGAAGCGGATTGAAGCGAAGGGAATCGCCGATTTCCAGGCCATTGTGGCCGCAGGGATCAGCGATCAGCTGCTCCGGTGGAAAGGGATTGAAGCAACGGAGAAGCTCGCAAGCTCTCCAAACACGAAGGTCATCATTGTCGGCGCCGGGAAAGACGGATTGCCGATTATACTCGATACGAAGTGAGATGCGGTTGCTGCATCTGTATGAAAGGACGCACCTATGAGACCGTTACTGATCGTTTCCCTGCTCGTTGCGCTGCATGCGGTGACATCGATTGTCCCGCAGCGCGCTTCGGGGCAGCAAGTATCGGTGAGTTTTCAACTTTTTTATGATGAACTGAGCCCGTACGGGACGTGGGTAGAGTATCCGGGATACGGATACGCCTGGATTCCCGCGGGCGATCCCGGATTCAGCCCCTACGCCACTGCGGGCCGCTGGGCATATACCGAAGACGGCTGGACGTGGGTTTCGGACTATCCCTGGGGCTGGGCCGCCTTTCACTACGGCCGCTGGGACTACGATACACAGTACGGCTGGCTCTGGATTCCGGACGATGAATGGGCGCCTGCGTGGGTAACGTGGAGGCGGTCCCCCGGTTATTTCGGCTGGGCCCCGCTGCGCCCCGGCACCAGCGTTGCACTGGCGCTTGGGAGAGACTACCGCGAACGAAACGAGCGATGGATATTCGTGCGGGATACCGATATGGCGCGGCCCGATGTGAGCCGGCACCTGATCGACCGCGCGGACAACTCCGCGATTCTGATGAATTCACGAGTGATCGCGACCACGCAAAAGGACGCCCGTCGGAACGCCACGTTTATCGCGGGTCCTGGCCGTGATGACGTTCAGAAGCGCACACAGGCACCGGTCACCCAGGTGTTCATCCGGGACAGCGATTCGCCGGGTCACCATCTGACCGACAGCGAGCTCCAGATATTCAGGCCGCAGATCCACAAGAAGGAGGGCACCGGTAAGAGTCCGGCACCATCGAACGTGACAAAAAGGATCGATGTGAGGTCCCTTGAAGCAAGAAATGCGGTCCATCTCACAAACGACCGGGAGAAGAACCAGAAGCGCGAGACCCCTTCATCCAGGCGACTGAACGCCGGGCAGGAGAAGGATCAGCGGAAACGAGTCGATTAACCGTCACACGAGTGTCAATCCACTCAGGAGAACCATATGCGTAAACTCATTGTGGTACTCATCGCCGTGATCGTGTGCAGCGTTGCCGGCGCACAGGTTCGCGTCAGTCTCAACCTCAATGTCGATCGTCAACCGATCTGGGGCCCGACAGGTTACGACCATGCCGAGTATTACTACTTCCCTGATCTGGAAGTCTACTATAATGTTCCGCTCCAGAGATTCTACTACTATAATGGCGCACGCTGGGCGAGCAGCAGTTCCCTGCCTTCCCGCTATCGCGGTCACGACCTTTACAATTCCTACAAAGTGGTCATCAATGAGCGGGCACCGTACCGG
>JBGPYM010000284.1:0-3778 GCA_041493205.1 Bacteroidota bacterium | reverse complement strand
CACGCTCGCCGTGCTGCGGGAGCATCTCGAGTCGCGGGGAATCCAGTGCGCGGGCATGGTCCTCGATTCCGTTCCTCCGAGTGCGCGGGAGGTTGCCAGGTTTTCGCACCGGATGGATTCCGTCCTGACATACATGAACCAGGCGAGCGACAATCTCTCCGCCGAAAACGTCCTGAAAACCATGGCAGCAGAGCGCTTCGGTCCGCCCGGAACGACCGGCCTGGGAACGGAGATCGTGACTGCATATATTGCCGGATTGGGGCTCGACACCACCCGGCTGGTCATTGCCGACGGCTCGGGAGACTCCCGGTACAACCTTACTTCCGCGGAAGCGATCGTGGCGCTCCTCGCGGCGATGGCAAGGCACGAGGAGCTTTTTCCCGTCTGGTATAACACACTTCCCGTTGCGGGGGTGAACGGGACACTCTCCCGCCGGATGAAGGGCACGCCTGCGGAAGCAAATGTACGGGCCAAGACCGGCACGATTCAGGGGGTTTCGTCACTGTCGGGGTATGTCACGGACGCCGACGGCGAGCAGCTCGTCTTTTCCATCCTGATGCAGAATTTCCCCCGCCCTGCGCGCGCCTACAGGCAGGTCCAGGACAGAATCACCTCATTCCTCGCCGGGGTGCGGCGAAGCCAGTTCTGAATTGCCGTGCGCCCTGAAACGCAGAAGGCCCGCCGCCGGAAGTCCGGCAGCGGGCCTTGACGTTGACTGCAGGGTGTTCAGTCTGCCGCGCGGATCCGGACATCGCCTCCGGAGGTGTGCGCATAGATAACATTACCGCCCCCGTTGACTGTTCCCTTCACACGGCTCTCGTCGATCCGGCCCGACATGGTGACGGGCATGTCGCAAATGACCTCGCCGCCGCTCGTCGCGGCATCGATATTCGCGGCGATCGATTTGGGCATCATGATATCGATGTTCCCGCCTGAGGTTTCCGCATAGACTCCTTTGTTTCCGCCGATGACCTTGACGACAATGTTGCCGCCGGAGGTTTCGGCGCGGACCTTCCCTTCCACATCAGAGATCTTCACGTTGCCGCCCGAGGTATTCACATCCACATCCCCTGTGATGGTCAGGATCCGGATGTCCCCTCCTGACGTTTCCATATGAATCTTGCCCTTGCACTTCTCCGCGTGCACATTCCCGCCGGACGTTTCGAGGTCCACTTCGCCTTCCACCCCGCCAACGCCGATGTCGCCGCCGGACGTTGCCCCCTTCACCATCCCTTTCAGGTCGCTCACCGAGATATCGCCCCCCGAGGTGTTCATCTTGAGGGCAAATTCATGCGGCACTGTAATGACGTATTCGACATCCAGATCGGTGGAATTCCAGAACCATCCCCCTCCTTTGCGCAGACGCCCTTTGATCTCGACGTTATTCCCCGACTGGTCGGCCGAGATTTCGAAGTTGTTGACATCCCGTTCCCGGCCGCGGATCAGGGCGGCGATGGACACCTCGTTCGAAGAGCTCCCGATAATCTTGACCGATCCGACGTCGGTGGCAACGGTGAGTGTCCCGCCTCCACTGACGGTAAATTTCTTCTCGAATTTCTTTTCGGAAGCCCCTGCGTCCATGGTGAGGGACACGAGGACGGCCGCCGACAGCAGCAACTGAACGAGTGAGCGCATTTGGGTCTCCTTCTCCGGTGAGACTGCGTGGTGGTGTGCACCGTAATCCTACCCTTTAGACGCACTTCTCGGGGAAAAGGTTGCGGGTTGTTTTGCATTTCGGGGGCGATTTCGTTACTTTTTTGGGTCAAAGATCAGAAAAAGACTCACCGCGGAGACGCAGAGGATTCAGAACTCGCGAGATCAAAAAAAAATGCCCCTTCCCAGGATCGTCCCCGCAGCCGCTTTCACGCTGCTCCTCATTGCAGGGTGCACACGCGAGGCCGGCTCCAGGGGATCGTCCCTCCGCACTCCGGACGGAACGGAGCATCCGCAACCACTTCCATCGAGCTCAGTGACCATCCCCGATTTTGACGGGAAGCGCGCGTTCGGCGATCTCAAAGCGCAAACCGCATTCGGTCCGAGGAACCCCGGATCCCGGGGACACCGGGACTGCCTTGCTTTCCTGACCACGGCGCTCCGCGGCGCGGGTGCTGCGGTCCGGCTCCAGGAATTCACACACACAGGCTATAACGGCGAAATCTTCCGTCTGACCAACGTGATCGCGTCGTTCCAGCCGAAAGCACCATCGCGCGTCCTTCTGTGTGCCCACTGGGACACCCGTCCCCGGGCCGACCGCGACGAAAACATATCGCGCCGCGAACAACCGCTTCTCGGCGCAAACGACGGCGCGAGCGGCGTCGCGGTGCTTCTTGAGCTCGCGCGGTTATTCCGATCGTCTCCTCCTCCTGTCGGCGTCGACATCGTGCTGTTTGACGGCGAAGACTACGGTAAGGAAGCAGACCATGCACGATACCTCCTCGGGTCGCGTCATTTTGCCGCCACCAAGGATGCAGGATATGTGCCGCGGTTCGGGGTGCTGCTGGATATGGTCGGGGACAAGTTTCTCGATCTGCCGAAGGAACAGTTCTCGGTCCGCTACGCGCCTGATATTGTCGACCTGGTCTGGAAGACCGCCGCCCGCCTTGGGATCCATCAGTTCGAAGACGAGCCGGGGGAGGAGATCATGGATGATCATCTCCCGCTGAACGAAGCCGGCATCAAGACCATCGACATCATCGATTTCAACTATCCCGATCAGACCAACCGGTTCTGGCATACCCACCGGGACGTCCCTGAGAACTGCAGCGCGGAAAGTCTTGAAGCTGTCGGGACGGTTCTCGCACACGTGGTCTATGGACAGATCCCCTGAGAGATGCCCGCGTCATATGTCGAACTCACGATTCACTCCCACCCCTCCGCATTCGAAGACTACATCGGCATTCTGACCGTCGAGGGGTTTGACGGATTCTGGGAGGATGGTTCCACGCTCCGAGCCTACATCCCGGCCGGGCGCTGGAATGACGCACGCGGAAGTGCAATTACGGCAGCGATACACCGTTCAGCGTCCCTCCGCTCCCTCGCCCCACCCACGATACGAACATCCCCGGTCGAGAACCGCAACTGGAACGAAGCATGGGAGGCCACAATCCGCCCCGTGCGCGTGACCGGGAAGATCGTCATCGCGCCCACGTGGCATCCCTTCGCAGCGGCTCCCGGTGACATTGTGCTGACCATTGACCCGAAAATGTCATTCGGAACCGGCTACCATGAGACGACGCGCCTGATGCTGCGGCTCATCGAGCGGCATGTGCGGGGAGGGGATTTTGTGCTCGACGTGGGGAGCGGGACCGGGGTGCTTGCGATTGCAGCCCTCAAGCTCGGTGCGGGGCGGGCAATCGGCCTCGATAACGACGAGTGGGCATACGAGAACGCAAAGGAAAATGCGGGGCTGAACGATGTGACCGGGCGGCTTGAGATCCGTCAGGGGGACCTGGACGCAGTAAAGGAGCAAGACTTTGATCTGATTGTTGCGAACATCCAGCGCAATGTCATCGAGGCAATGATCGAGGGTTTCCTCAGCCGGCTGAAGCCCCACGGGAGGCTTCTGCTCTCGGGTCTGCTGCAGACCGACCGGGAGGCAATCGTCGCACGGATATCGGCCGCCCGTCTTTCAATTTTCGACGAGGAGCAGGAGAACGAGTGGATCGCTCTGGCGGCGGAGCGGACGCAGTGACCGTTGCCGTCATTGATATCGGAACCAACACCGTTCTTCTCCTGGTTGTCCGCGCAACTGAGGGTGCGGCGATGGTTCCACTCCTTT
>JBGPYM010000008.1:0-28136 GCA_041493205.1 Bacteroidota bacterium | reverse complement strand
GTCACGGTCACGCAGCTCCGCATTCTCCTTGCGCCGTCGTACAACTTCCGGACGACGTCAGTGGCGACGCCGTTCGTCGAAGGGCTCGCCGGGCTGACCAGTATCACGACGAGCGTGACAGGAGGCGGTACCGCAACCGCATCGGGCTTTACCTGGGGGGGGAGGGTGGGCGTGAAGGTGGCGCTGGTGGAGAAGGGGTTGCTGAACCTGGGGATTCAGTACCTGCAGGTGACGACGAACCCTTCGGGCGTGACAACCCGGAACGGCTCAAACGAATTTACGGTGACCGCCGGCTGGACAGTCTGGCTCTGAGCCGGCCGTTCAGCGGCGCGGGCCGGCGTTCCGCACTTCGGGCGGACAGCCCGATTCGAACTTCTTGAAGTTCTCCACGAACCGTGCCGCAAGCTCCTTGTAGCGCTGCATGTAGGCGGCCGCATCAGGCCACGACGCTCCCGGGTTGAGGACCTGGTCGGGGACATCCGTGCACGACTGCGGGACGGAGAACCCGAACACGGGATCCGTGATGTATTTCGCCTGGAGCAGCTCGCCGTTCAGCGCGGCGTTCAGGAGCGCGCGCGTGTAGCGGATGCTGATGCGTTTGCCGATGCCGTACGGCCCCCCGATCCACCCCGTGTTGACCAGCCAGCAGTGCACGCCGTATTTCAGGATTTTTCGCTTCAGGAGGTCCGCGTAAAACGACGGATGGTGCACCATGAACGGAGCGCCGAAGCAGGTACTGAACGTCATTTCAGGCTCCTTGCCGAGTCCGACTTCCGTCCCGGCGATCTTGGACGTGTAGCCCGAAATGAACTGGTAGAGGGCCTGGTCGGGCGTGAGCCGTGCGATCGGCGGCATAACGCCCGACGCGTCGCACGTGAGCAGGATGATGTTTTTCGGATGTCCTCCCATTTTTTCCGGAACCGCGTTGTCGATGTAATCGAGCGGGTAGGAGGCGCGCGTATTTTCCGTGACCGACTCGTCGTCCAGATCGATCATGCGCGTCACCGGGTCGAACGCGACGTTTTCCAGGATCGTGCCGAACTTTCTCGTGCAGGCGTAAATCTGCGGTTCCGCCGCCGCGGAGAGCTGTATGACCTTCGCATAGCATCCCCCCTCGAAGTTGAACACCCCCTCGTCGCTCCAGCCGTGTTCGTCGTCCCCGATCAACCGCCGTGACGGATCGGCCGAGAGGGTCGTCTTTCCCGTCCCGGAGAGACCGAAAAACACCGCGGAAGCACCGTCCTTCCCGATGTTGGCGGAGCAGTGCATCGGCATCACCCCGTCGAGCGGGAGCAGGTAGTTCAAAATCGTGAAGATGGATTTCTTTATTTCGCCCGCGTAGGCCGTGTTGCCGATAATGCACATTTTTGCAGCGAAGTTGAGAACGATGAACGTGTTGCCCGGTGTCCCGTCGATCTGCGGGATCCCTTTGAACGAGGGGACGCAGAGAACGGTGAAGTCGGGCATGTGCCTCCGGTACTCTTCATTGGTCCGGGGCAGTATGAACATGTTCCGGGCGAAGTGGCTGTGCCACGCGAGCTCGGTGACGATCCGGATCGGCATCCGGTATGCCGGGTCCGCGCCGGCGAAGCAATCCTGAACGAACACGTCGCGCCCCTGCAGGAACCCCTGGAGGCGGTTGAAGAGGTCGTTGAATTTTTCCGTGCTGAACGGCCGGTTGTATTCCCCCCACCAGACATGTCCCTCGGTCGTGCCCTCGCGGACGACGAACTTGTCGTTGGCGGAACGCGCCGTATGTTTTCCGGTGGAGGCCACGACAGCGCCCATGTGGGTGATCCGCGCTTCGCGACGGAATGCTATTTCTTCATAGAGCGCCTCCGTCGGGAGGTTCCAGTACGCCAGCCGGAGGTTGGACAGGCCGTGGTTGTCGAGACCGTAATCGCTCCGGAGTGCGAGGGCTTCCCCCTGCGCCGGTGTTCTGATGTCCAGAAGGTTGTTCATAGCCAGTCACGCACCATTTTTCGTTCGCCGATATAGATCTCCTTGGGAGACGACGGGTCGAGCGCCCACTTGATGCGCTCGATGCCCTGCTTGACGTCCTTCACGGTCGTCGCGTAGCTGAGACGGAGATGCCCTTCCATGCCGAACTCCTTGCCGGGGACCGTGACGACGAGCGCCTTCTTCAGGAGAAATTGCGAGAGCGCCACCGAGTTCGTGTTGTACGCGCGGAAATCCGGGAGGCAGTAGTAGGTGCCGCTCGGTTTCCTTATCTTCACGCCGTTGAACGACTCCAGCTCCTGCATCATCACGTTCCGGTTGTTCTCGAGCGTCAGCCGGAGGGTTTCGACGGCGCTCTGGAGCCCGGTCAGCGCACCCTCGGCCGCCGCCTGGAGGAGAAGGGACGTACAGGACGTGGTCTGTGCCTGGACGTTGAGCATCACCTCCGTCAGCGCTTTGCTCGCGATGACCCACCCGATGCGAAAGCCGGTCATGCCGTACAGTTTCGAAATGCCGTTGATGGTGATGACCTTCGTGGATTCGATATCCTTTGTCGTGAACCGGTAGGCGGGGACTGCCGTCGTGCCGTCGAACACCAGTTTGTGGTAGATATCGTCCATGATCAGGTAGATCCCCTTCTTCTCGCAGAAGGCCACGATCTCCGCGATGAGGCTCTCGGGGTAGACGGCGCCTGACGGGTTGTTGGGGCTGTTGACGATGATGGCCCGCGTATAGGAACTGACCGCCTCTTCGATTTCCTTCATGCGGGGGACGAACCCGCCGTCCTCGGGCGTGACGATCACGGGGCGCCCGTAGACCATCTTGATCATCTCGGGATAGCTGACCCAGTAGGGAGCGAGCACGATCACCTCGTCCTGCGGGTTGAGCAGGGTGAAGAGGAGGTTATACAGCGCCTGCTTCGCGCCGCCGGAGATCATCACGTTCTCGGGGGCGGCAACCCGGTCGTAGTTCTCCTCCGTGTAACGGATGACCGCCTTCTTGAGGGAAGGGATGCCGTCGGTGGGGGTGTACTTGATGTCCCCGGTGTTGAGCTTTGCGGCGGACTGCAGAATGGCGTTGATGGGAGCCTTGTTCTTCGGCTCCCCCGCGCCGAGATGGATGACCGCTTCCCCTTTTTCCCGCAGGATGCGCGCCTGCTCGTTCAGGGTCAGGGTGGGCGACTCGGCAATCGACCGTGCCAGCTGGCTTATGCTCATGGATATCTGTGCCTCCTCATGGTCTCCCGCCGCTCCGGTGTAAGAGTGCGTTGTATCTGCAAGGGGATCGGACGGGGGAGTGAAACGATGTGAAGAACGGAGAGTAATTCAAGGTAAAAAAAACACCGATGTGAAGCAAGGCGTGCACAGGTCGGCTTTTCTTCGTATATTTTAGTCCATGACTTCCGGCGGAAAATCCGAAGCTGCGGCCATCGGGCTTCGCTCGGCGATGGTCGGTGTGGTGGCCAACATGATCCTGGCGGCCGTCAAGGCGATCGTGGGTGTTGCCGGTAACTCATACGCGCTGATCGCGGATGCGATCGAATCGACGACCGATGTCGTGAGTTCGCTCATCGTCATCGGGGGGATCAAGATCGCCGTCAAGCCGGCGGACCAGGACCACCCGTACGGACACGGGAAGGCGGAGCCCATCGCGGCCGCGGCCGTATCGATCGCCCTGATAACCGCTGCGGTGGGGATCGCCATCGAGAGCATCCGTGAAATCCGCGTCCCGCACCACGCACCGGCAGCGTATACGCTCGTCGTCCTGGTGGGCGTCGTCTTCGTCAAGGAAACCCTGTTCCGGTACGTGTTCCGGGCCGGAAATGTGGCGGGGAGTACCGCGGTGAAAACCGATGCCTGGCATCACCGGAGCGACGCGATCACGTCGCTGGCGGCGTTCGTGGGGATCTCCATCGCGCTGATCGGCGGCAAGGGGTACGAAAGCGCGGATGATTTCGCGGCGCTCTTTGCCTCGGCCATCATCGCGTTCAACGGTTTTCGACTCTTCCGGCCGGCGTTTGCGGAAATCATGGATGCCGCGCCGCCCGCCGACGTTGAGACGGGGGTGCGCGCGTCGGCAGCCCGCGTGCCGGGCGTCGCGTCGCTGGACAAGTGCCTCGTCCGCAAGATGGGGCTCGAGTATTACGTCGATCTCCACGTCGTGGTCGACGGCCACATGGCGGTCCGGGAAGGCCACCGGATCGCACACGAGGTCAAGGACGCCATCCGGCGTTCGAACCCTAAGATTTCCGACGTTCTTATTCATATCGAACCGGCAGGCGAGCCCGCCTGACCATCCCCAGTAACTCATGAAGAGCCACCGGAGGGAACCCCGGGGCCACTACGCTCATTTCCCGACGAAAATGACAATGCAATCCCTTCGTTCGTGCAACGCCTTGATCCGGAAACACCGGATCGCCATGATCGACCTCAAGTGCATCGACCTGAAAGGGGCGCTGCACCACATTTCTCTTCCCGTGCGGCCGGGGATTCTGGAGACGCTTGTACGGGAGGGGGTGGGGTTCGACGGCTCGAGCTACGGATTCAGGAAGGTTGAAAACAGCGACATGATCCTCCTGCCCGATCTCTCGACCGCCGTGCTCGATCCGTTCCGCGAGGTGCCCACGCTCAGCTTCTACGCGAACATCGTCCTGACAGACAGCAGGCGGACGCCGTTCTCGCAGGACGGCAGGGGCCTGGCGCGCAGGGCCGAGCAGGTGCTGCGGGAGACGGTCGGGACGGACAAGTCGTGGTGGGGTCCCGAATTTGAATTTTATCTCTTCTCCAAAGTGAGGTTCGACACCCGTACGGCGTCGTCGTATTACGAGGTGGAGCACGCCGAGGAGTTCTTTGCCGGAGCCTATCATGCGGCGAACCCGTTCGACCTGTACGACGACTTTCGCGACGAGGCGTGCGCCCTTCTCCGCGGATTCGGCATCGCGGTCAAATATCACCACCATGAGACGGGTGAGCGCGGGCAGCAGGAGATCGAGACCTACTTCACCGACCTGATGACGACCGCCGACAACATCGTGACGGTCAAATATGCGCTCTTTAATTTTGCGCGCCGGAAAGACCTGTCTCTCACGTTCATGCCGAAGCCGATGTACCAGCAGGCGGGGAGCGGGATGCACATGCATCTTTACCTGACGCGGGGAGGTGAGAACGCGTTCTACCGGAAGGGAGAGTATGGGAACATCAACGAGCTGGGACGCTTTTTCATCGGCGGCATGCTCAAGCATGGTCCGGCTCTTTCGGCGTTCACCAACCCGTCCACCAATTCGTACAAACGCCTGGTCCCGGGATATGAGGCACCGGTCGCGCTGACATACGGACAGGGGAACCGGGCGTCGGCCATACGCATTCCGAAATACGTTTCGAGCAAGGCGGAAACCCGGTTCGAGTACCGGCCTCCCGATGCCACGGCGAATCCGTACCTGTGTCTGTCGGCGATGCTCCTTGCCGGCATCGACGGGGTGGTGAACAAGATCGATCCGGTGCGCGAGGGGTTCGGACCGTTCGACGGCGCCCCGATGGAATCTTCCGCCCGGGAGCGCATCCAGTTTCTTCCGCGGAACCTGTCCGAGGCGCTCGATGCGCTCGGGGCAGACAACGATTTTCTGCGGCGGGGGGGCATGTTCACCGATGAGCTGTTGAACCAGTGGACGCTGATCAAGCAGGAGGAGATCACGTCGATCGGCACGATGCCGCATCCCTTTGAATACAAACTTTACTTCAATCTTTGAAATGATCCGGAACGTTTCTCTCTGGCTGATTGCCCTGCTGATCACGATGGGGTCGGCGTATTATCAACGGACGACCGGGCCAACGTATCCGCTCTCCGGGAGCGTGGTCCTGAACGGGACTGCCATGGCATATCATCTCGACCGCTCGCACAGCGGTCCGGGCGATGCCCCCGTGATTCTGAAAGTGCCGCAGGCTGCCGCGGCGGGAACGCTTCTCTGGAGGCGCTACCACGCCGACGAGCCGTGGATCACGGTTCCGATGGAGCGCCATAGCGACACGCTTGCTGCAATGCTCCCGCACCAGCCGCCTGCAGGGAAACTGGAATACAAGGTGCGGCTGGTCTCGCTGGAAGAAGAGGTCATGGTGCCCTCCGGCCGGACAACGGTCATCAGGTTCAAGGGAGACGTTCCGTTGTTGATCCTCGTTATCCACATCGCTGCCATGTTCGGTGCGATGCTGTTTTCGACGCGGGCCGGCCTCGAGGTTTTCGCGAACCGGCCGCGATTTACCGCGCTGACTTACTGGACCATCGGAGGGCTCCTCGTGGGAGGGATGATCCTCGGGCCGATCGTTCAGAAGTACGCCTTCGGGGCATACTGGACGGGGTGGCCGGTGGGAACGGACCTGACGGACAACAAAACGCTGATCGCGCTGATCGGGTGGCTCGCCGCGGCGCTCGCGCTCCGGACGGTTCCGCGCCCGGGAGTCTGGGTCGTCCTGGCAGCGTTGCTGATGCTGGGGGTATTCATGATCCCGCACAGTTTGCGGGGTTCTGAGCTCCCGGCGAAAGCGCCCACGAGCGGGACGGTGGCGTATCCGCCGGAGGATTCACCTCAGAACGAAAAAAGCCTTGACTCGGAGCCGGAAAAGTATTAGCTTTGTGCTACAAAGTACTTTGACAATTATAGGAGGATCGGGGATGCGGCAGAAGGAGAGCCAGCTGGATGATATCCGGGAGATCCGCAGCATCATGGAGAAATCGTCCCGCTTCCTTTCCCTGAGCGGACTCTCCGGCGTTCTCGCGGGGTTCGTCGGGACGGGAGCTGCGCTCGCCGCCGATGCGGTCCTCGACTCGGGGAGGGATGAGCCGTCAAAGGTCCTCTGGATCGGCGGGATCGGCCTTAGCGCGATGCTGCTCGCCGTGGCGGCATCGGTGCTCCTCTCGATCAGGCTGGCAAGGAAGCGCGGACAAACGGCGTGGGGCCCCCCGGCGCGCGACGTCGTGCGCGAGATGGCGACGCCTCTCGTGGCAGGCGGGCTGTTTTGCCTGGTGCTCGTGATGCACAGGATGTATGTCGCCGTGCCGGGAAGCCTGCTCGTGTTCTACGGGCTCGCGCTTGCGGCAGCGGGGAAGTCGACGCGCGAGGAAGTGCGGTGGCTCGGGTGGGTGGAGATCGCTCTCGGGATGTTGGCGTTCACCTATACCCAGTTTGCACTCCTCTACTGGGCCGCCGGGTTCGGGATCGTCCATATCCTGTACGGCGGACTCATGTACTTCAAGTACGAGCTGTGACAAGTCCGCTTGACAGGCTGCATCATGCGTTCGAAAACCGGGTCCGCCTCGGCGTGATGTCAGCGCTGGCGGCGCGCGATGAGGCCGACTTCACGTCGCTGCGCGAATTGCTCGGGGCGACGGACGGGAACCTGGCCACGCATCTCGCGGTGCTGGAGCGGTTGAAGTTCATCCGGGTCAGGAAGGTATTCAGCGGGAGAAAGCCCGTGACCTCATACAGCATGACCGAAGCCGGACGGAAGGCGTTCATGGCGCACATTGATGCACTGGAACATATCCTGAAGGAAATCCACTGAACGCACCGGCGGCATCTCTTTTTTTGACTGTTTACTTTGCGGTACAAAGTCCTTTGCTCACAGGGCATCACACACAACTAGCGGAGGGACCATGTCGGACCGACTGATCTTCACCGTCGTAGGGTTTCACACTCTGGTGGCAGCGCTCCCCATTACCGTGTTCGTTTCGTACATCCGTCCCGCGCTCTTCCCATGGTGCATGGCGGGTTTTCTGGGGCTCCTCGCAGGGTTCGTCAACCTGCAGACCGACGCAATCCAGTTCCCGGCCACGCTTCTGCTTGCCTTCGGCTTCTTCGCGGGATACCAGATCCGCACCCGACTCTGGATCATCCCTCTTCTTATCGCATTCTGGATCCCGGCTGGGGAGTATATCCGTTTTGCCCTCGGGGCGGCTCCGGGGCCTGCCACCTACCCGTTCGGTCCATTCCTTGCATTTATTCCCGCTGTCATCGGGACTGCGGTCGGCCGGGGTGTACGCCGCTATGCCCTCCCGGGGGCGGGTCCAGAGAAACCAATTACGACTGAATCATCAACGCGGAGGTCGTCATGAAAATACTTCTGATGCATGCGGGGAGGCACAGCACTGCGGCTGCGGGCGGGATCATGCTCATTCCTGCCGCGCTCCTCTGCTTCACCGGCATCCTGCTCGGGTTCGGCATCAGCGGGCCGAACGATCTGCTTGATCGTGCGCTTTCGGCATCGGGGCTCGTGCGCGTCCTGATCTCGCCCTGGGTCATCATGGGCGGACCGGCGCTCGCATTGATCCTCAACGTTATCGGCGTGGCAGGGGTGCGCGCGGCCTGGGAACCCGACGGGCTCTACGCAACACTCTTCGTCAGAAGGAAGCCCCTGAACATCGCAGTTGCCGCTGCCGGTGCGGGACTGCTCTGCATGCTTGTGCTGTACTTGATCGGGGAGAACTTCGTGATCAGTCCTCGCTAGGTTTCTCTTCTCCCTTCGTCCTGACGCGCACGAAAGCGCTCCGTACGGGGGGAGGCATGGGCGCATCGGCACCGCGGACGGACCGCCAGACGATCTCGCTCAATTCGAGATCGGGGGCGGCATCCTCCCTTGAGAAATCCATCCGGCCGCTCCGCTCCTGACCGTACGCCCCGGCGACGTTCTTTTCGTTCAGATTGACCGTCGCCCTGCGATAGGAGTACGGCGCAAGATCGGGCACAGCCGTAAACGAGTTCCACATCGGCGTGGCGGCGGCATCGAACTGCGAGAGGGGCGGGAGCCCGAGGATCAGTTCCATCGTGCGCACCATGCTGCTCGTTGAATAGAGTTCGCTGTCCACAATGCCGTGGCGGACGAACGGACTGATGACCAGGGCTTCTGTCCGGTGGGCGTCCACGTGGTCGGGGCCGTTTTGCGCATCGTCTTCAATCACGAAGATGGCGGAACTCCCCCAGTAGGGGCTCCGCGATATCCGGTCGACGATCATCCCGAGCGCCTGGTCGTTCTGCGCAACATACGCGCGTGGGGTCGGCTTTCCTTTGTGGGTCCCCTCGGTGTGGTCGTTGGGGAGCTTGATGGTCTGGAACTGCGGGAGATTCCCGTTTTTTTCGTATGCGGTGAATTCCCGTTCCCAATCAGCCATCCGCTGAATGTCGGAATAGTCCATATCCCACCCCCGGCAGAACGGCGCCACATGCCCGGACAGCGATGGAAGAAGGGGAAGTGCAGAGTCGCCCGGCGCTGTGGGGTTCTCGGTGAATTCCCCGTACGTCCGGTACGACACATTGTGCCGCTGGCAGAGGTCCCACAGGTACCCTCCCGACGGGTAGACGTCGGGCACTCCCCCCTCAAACTCGTACTCGCCTCCGCGCCCCCCGTACGACGTCGGCCAGGTCTTTTCGGTGTAATCCGTCGCATATGCCCCCATCGTCCAGTTGTGCCCGTCGGCGCTCACCTCGGCGTCGGCGTAAAAATTATCGAGGAGCACAAACTGGCGCGCGAGCGCGTGGATGTTGGGCGTGACATCTTCGCCGAACAGGCAGAGCGACCTGTCGCCGTTTCCCTTCTCCATATCGCCGAACACCTGATCGTACGTCCGGTTCTCCTTGATGATGTAGAAGACATGCTTGATGGGAGACGCGTCTCCCGGCTGGCGCGGGACGGGGTTGGAGGCTGCAGGCGCAGCGGGAGGGAAGAGTATTTTCGAATTCTCGTACACAGCGCGGCTGTATGCGGCGAGAGCTTGTTCGTCGGGACGGGCGATCAGCGAGACGGAACCGGTGAACATCGAGCCGATGTACTCCTTTGAACGGCGAGTCTCGTTCGGACTCGGACCACCCGGGTTCGGTTTTGACTCTCCGCCCTTACCGTTCGCCACGATGAGCGCGCCGCTCGATGCAAGCACCCGGACGGCGGTCGGGTACCATCCCGTGGGAATAAATCCGGCAGCGCGCGCGCTCCCCGGCGTGCGCACGTCCATCACGGCGATGTAGTTGTTATCCGCGTTCGCCACGTAGAGCGTCGATCCGTCCGGCGTCAACGCGACCCCGTTCGGCGTGCTCCCGTACGGCAGATGCGGCGCCAGCGCCGAGGAGATCGTTTCGGCGACGCGTGCGGCGGCGATGTCGATCACGGAGACGGTGTTGGTGTTCGCGTTCGCAACGAAGAGCCTGCGTCCGTCGGGCGACTCCACCATGTCGCAGGGATGGTCCCCGACGGGCACGCTCCGGACGATCTCTCCGGTGGCGCGGTCGACATAGGCGACCGCCGCTCCCCCCCAGAGGGAGACGAAGACATACGGGTGATGCAGCGACACGAGGCAGGTGTAGGGGGTGGCGGGGAGGTGGAGCGTTTTGAGCACCGACCTGTCGGCGAGCCGGAGTGCGGTGAGGGAGGCGTTCTCCTTCCCGGCAGCATAGACGATCCCGTGCTCCTCATCGATATCGACGCCGGCGACCCAGACTTTTGCCTTCGGCCGCGGGGGGGCAATAACCAGCGAATCGATGCGCCGCACCGCTCCCTCGTTGAATTCATAGATGTCCACTCTGTTGTCGTTTCCTCCCGAGAGAAGGAACCGCCGGCCCCCGTCGTACATGCGGATGCCCACAAACGACTTAGCAACCCGGACCTTCCGGATGAGCGTCCAGGTTTTTGTTTCAATGATGCTGAGAGACTGCTCGGCCGTCCCGTTGTCCGTTGTTATGACATACCGCTCGTCGGGAGTTACCGCCATATTCAGTGGAAGTTCGCCCACTCCAGCCTGTGCCCCGGCGGGGGAGAGGTACCACCCGTTGGGAAGCCGGATCCTCCCGTCCGCGAGTTTCCCCGGCAGGAGCGGGGCATGGGAGGGCGCGCAGGCGGGGATCGCGCCCATCAGGGCGGCGGCAAGCAGTACACATATGGTTTTGAACATGAAGAGCTTCTCCCCGGACTTCCGGTTTATATTCTATTTGGGTTAGCGTTTTTGGATTCTCTTTCCTACATTCCCCCAGCCACCCACTTCCCCCACTCATTTCGGAGACGCCAGCCATGGACCAACCACAACCAGTCTACGCGGGATTCTGGATGCGGTTCCTCGCGTACATCATTGACGGCATTTGTCTTACGGTCGCATTTTCAGTCATCAGCATTCCCCTGTTCATACTCTTCGGGGCCGGTGCTGCTATGGGCGGCTCGGACGAAATGGGGTCAGGAAGGGAGGCGATTTTTATGGCGCTCTTCAGCACCTACCTTCTCCTGATATTCCTGGGTGCAATGGTGGCTGCCTGGCTCTATTATGCGCTGATGGAATCTTCCGCGAAGCAGGCGACGTTCGGAAAGCTTGCACTGAGTCTCCGCGTGACCGACATGGCGGGCAATCGCCTCACGTTCGGCAGGGCAACCGGGCGGTTCTTCGGCAAATTCATCTCAGGCGCGATACTTTACATCGGTTACTTCATGATCGGATTCACGCAGCAGAAGCAGGGCCTCCACGACATCATGGCGGGAACGCTGGTCGTCAGGAAGTAGACGTTCGCTCAGGGGACGACCGCGATGTCATAGATCCGGTCATCCACCTGGAGCCGGTCGACGACGTCCATGCCCGCGACGACGTTTCCGATGATTGTGTAGCGCCCGTCGAGGTGCGGCTGGGGCGAGTGCGTGATGAAGAACTGCGATCCTTCGGTGTCCTTCCCTGCACTTGCGATCCCCACGGTGCCGGTCTCGTACGAACGGAGCGAAAACTCCGAACGGATCGCGAAGCCGGGCCCGCCCCAGCCGTCACCGCGCGGGTCACCCCCCTGGACCACGAAATTGGGGACCACGCGGTGGAACGTGAGTCCGCGGTAGAATCCCTTCTGTCCCGCAAGCTTCAGTATCGCCATCACGGTAAATGGGGCGTCATTCTTTTCCAGGTCAATGGTGATATCCCCCCGCCCAGTTTCCAGCTTCACCCGGACGACGGGGGGGAGAGTACGGAGATAGGCGAAGTCGAGATCCACATAGAGCGGTTCCGGTTTCCGCTCAATCCTTCCGCTGTAATCCACTCCAGTCATTTCCCGCAACGCCGCGGCTGAAGATGCCGCCACCGAACGATCCGGGCTCTGCAGCAGCGCCAGCAGGGGCTGCAGGGCCCGGCTGTCACGCAGTTTCCCGAGCGTCGCGATGATTTCCTGCATTGCTTCCGTATCGTGCGGGGGGCGAAGGTTTTCCAGTGTCGCAAGGAGAGGTCCGACTGACTCACTTCTCCGGAAGAGGGAATCGCCCAGCAACGAGGCGGACGTGGTGGCAACAGCGACGTCGCGCGTCTCCAGGAGGCGGAGCGATTCGCGGATAACGGCATCGACGAGGGCCGAGTCGGACGTCGTCCGCCGGCAAAGCGACTGGAGTCCGTCGATGGCGGCGGACTGGATCAACGGTTCCTCCTCGCGCGCTGCAGCGAAGAGGAGATTCCGTGCTTCGGGGGAGCTTGTCTCGCCTGCAGCACGGAGGAGCCGGGCGCGGAGGAGCGGACGGAGTTCGGAGGGCGGCTGTGCAAGTGCTCGCGGCAGCAAATGGTCGATACGTGCAAGCGCCGCAGCAGCTTCCGCCTGCACCTGCCAGGGAAAGCCCCCTGTGGAGTTCTGAGCGATATATCCGAGCTGCGTCATGGCGTCCCGGGCGGCCGGCGTCGAGTCGGCACGGGTGACCCCGATCGAGGGGAACACGGAAAGCGCCGTGATGCTCACGTGCTGATTCCCGTCGAAGAATGCGCGCCGGAACGTCGTGATGACGCTTTCATTCCCGACCCACGAAAACCCTCCCAGCCCTCTCAACGCGTTGACGCGCACGCGCCAGTCCGTGTCATGATCGGCAAGCCGCTGCAGGACTTCCGAAGCGCCACCGGCGTCGCCGAGCTTTGCCATCAGGGTGGCGAGATTCAAGCGGACGAGCGGATCGTTCTGCTTGGCGAGCAACCTGAGCGACTCGATTGCCTGCAGAGTTTCGGGATGCTTTCCGATGCGTTGGAGGGCGTAGATTGCCTGCCACGGGACTGCCGTTCCCTGCTGCACATAGCGGAGAGCGAACCGGACGCCGTCATCGGCAACGACGCCCCGCATCCCGAACCGCGCGATGCTCATGAGGAGGCGCTCGGGTTCCGCGACCGGCGGAACATTGCCGACCCGGGTCATCAGGTCGGCCAGTCCCTGCGCGGTGCCAAACTTGCCGATCTCCTCAATGAGCCGGCCCGACGCTTCGGTGCGGGCGAGCCGGTTCCAGATCAGATCATGTTCGAGCTCGCGGCGACCTGCCTCGCTCAGCATCGTTCCGGTTTGCCCCAGCGCGAACGCGGCGACATTCGCCGTTACGATATCCGGATCGGTCAGATTCCGCGTGAGAAGTCCAATGACGGCCGTGTCCTGCAGCGATCCGTAGGCGAGGGTTGCGCGCGCGCGCACGACGGGGTCCTGGTCGGAGAGGAGACCGACGAGCCTGCTGTCGAACGGAGTCCGGAGATCCTGCAGCCGCATGATCTCTTCGATTTTCTCTCTGCGGATCCGGGACTGTTCATCGTCGGGCTTCTGACAGAACAGAGCAGTGGGAAGAAAGAGGAGAGCGATGACGATGAGGGATTTCATGCGGGGTGCGTCGGACGATCGTGGATGGGATTGCCCGTTAAGGTAACAATTGCCCGTTACTTCGGCAAATTCGTTGAAACTCTCCTTCCTTTTGGCTATACTGACTGATTACAGCCCATTTCCCGAGTCAGGAACCACCCGTGGCGCCATTCAAGAAACGCACCCACACATGCGGCCAGCTTCGGCCGTCGGATATCGGGACGCGTGTTACGCTCAACGGCTGGGTCGACACCCGTCGCGATCTCGGTGGAGTCATCTTTTTCGACCTCCGCGACCGTTACGGCAAGACACAGGTCGTGTTCAACCCGCAGACGAACCCGGAAGCGCACGCGCTTGCCAGGGAGCTGAGGAGCGAATATGTCGTTGCTGTGAGCGGACTCGTAGAACGGCGGCCGGAAGGAACTCTCAACAAGGATCTTCCCACCGGAGAAATCGACGTGATGGCGGCGGAAGTCGTCATACTGAACCGGGCGGAAACCCCGCCGTTCCCCGTGGATGACTCCGTGGAGGCGAGCGAGGAGATCCGCCTCCGTCACCGGTATGTCGACCTGCGCAGGCCGGTGCTCCAGAACAACCTGATGGTCCGTTCCCGGATGTACAAGATTACGCACGACTACTTCCACGAACGGGGGTTCATCGAGATAGAGACACCGGTGCTCATGAGGAGCACTCCTGAAGGCGCCCGGGACTACCTTGTTCCGAGCAGGGTCCACCCGGGAAAATTTTATGCCCTTCCCCAGTCGCCGCAGACATACAAGCAGATACTGATGGTCGCGGGGTTTGACCGGTACGTACAGATTGTGAAGTGCTTCCGGGACGAGGACCTCCGCGCGGACCGGCAGCCGGAATTCACCCAGATCGACGTCGAGATGTCGTTCGTGGACGAGTCCGATGTGCAGGAGCTCGCCGAAGGACTGATGGCGCGGTTCTTCAGCGAAATCAAGGGGCTTGCAATCCCTCTCCCGGTTCCCCGCCTCACCTATGGACAGGCGATGGAGAAGTACGGTAGCGACAAACCCGACTTGCGGTTCGGCATGGCATTGACCTGCGTGAATGACCTCGTACAGGGGTGCGGCTTCAAGGTGTTTGCCGACCAGGTGGCGAACGGGGGGGTTGTCGCCGGGTTCGTGGTGAAGGGGGGAGCGTCGTTCAACCGGAACCAGATGGACAACCTCGTCGACTTTACCAAGGATCTCGGGGCAGGAGGGCTTGTCTATTTCAAATGGACCGAGAAGGGGCTGGAGACGGCGGTGGAGAAATTCCTCGGGGCTCCGCTCGTGTCCTCCATCGCACAGGCGATGGGTGCGGGACAGGGTGATCTGGTCCTGCTCGTTGCCGACGCGTGGGGGAAAGCGTACCCGATTCTCGGATCGCTCCGGCTCGAAATGGGGCGGCGGATGAACGTCATCGACGAAAGCCGGTTCGAGCTCGTCTGGGTGACCGATTTCCCGATGTTCGAGTTCAACGAAGAGGAGAAGCGGCTGGAGGCCGTCCACCACCCGTTTACGTCTCCGCATCCGGACGACGTCCCGATGCTCGGATCCTCGCCGGGGAAGGCCCGGGCCAGGGCATACGACCTGGTGCTGAACGGCACCGAGGTTGCCGGGGGGAGCATCCGGATCCATGACGGCGCGCTGCAGCAGGAGGTGTTCTCCCTCCTCGGGATCACGCCGGATGAAGCGCGGAAGAAATTCGGATTCCTGCTGAACGCGTTCAAATACGGCGCCCCGCCGCACGGCGGGATCGCCTTCGGGTTCGACCGCCTTGTCATGCTGCTCACCGGGATGAAGTCGATCCGCGACGTCATTGCATTTCCGAAAACCGCCAGCGCCGTCTCGCTCATGGACGAAGCGCCGGGCGATGTGGACGAGAAGCAGCTCCGCGAGCTGCATATACGGATCGTCTGATGGACAAGCGCATTCGCATCGCGAGCGGGCAGGGTTTCTGGGGGGATCTGCTCACTGCCCCGTACGATCAGGTGACGCGGGGTCCGGTGGACTATCTCGTGATGGACTACCTGGCGGAAGTCACGATGTCCATCATGCAGAAGCAGAAGCGCAAGGACCCGAAGCTCGGGTACGCAAAGGACCTGCTCCCGCTGATGGAGAGGATCCTCCCCATCATCGCAGAAAAGGGGATCCGTGTCATCACCAACGGGGGCGGCGTGAATCCCGCCGCGTGCCGCGACGCGATATTCGCCCTGGCGCGGAAGCTCGGCATCCGCGGACTTTCGATCGGGGTGGTGCTCGGCGATGACATCCTGGAGCGGATCGACGAGCTCGCTCTGCGCGGCATCCGGCTTGAGAACATGGAGACCGGCGAGCAGCTCGCGTCGGTGCGCGAGCGCATCATGAGCGCCAACGTGTACTTCGGCGCCGAGCCGATCGTGCGCGCTCTCGGCCAGGGGGCGCAGATCGTGATTACGGGCCGGACGACCGACACGGGGCTCACCCTGGCGCCCATGGTGCATGAATTCGGATGGCGTCCGGACGACTGGGACCGCCTGGCGGCGGGGACCGTGGCCGGGCATATTCTCGAATGCGGCGGACAGGCAAGCGGCGGGAATTTCTCCGGCGACTGGCGTTCGGTCCCCGACCTCGCCCGGATAGGGTTTCCGATCGCAGAAGCCTCCCAGGACGGGAGCATTGTCATCACCAAGCATACGGGAACCGGCGGCATGGTTTCGCTGCCGACGGTCAAAGAGCAGCTCCTCTATGAAATCGGAAACCCGGTGAATTACATAACACCCGACTGCATTGCCGATTTCACGACGATACGGCTGTCGGATGACGGGAAGGACCGGGTCCGCATGAGCGGCGTGAAGGGGCGCCCGGCGACCGACACCTATAAAGTGTCGATGTCGTATCTGGACGGATACACCGCAGTGGGAACCCTGACGTACGCCTGGCCCGATGCGCTTGAAAAGGCGCAGGCCGCGGATGCGATCCTGCGAACGCGCCTTGGCGACCTCGGGCTTTCGTTCGAGGAGATCAGGACCGAGTTTGTCGGCTACAACTCCTGTCACGGTCCGCTCGCCACCCCGCAGCCCGATTTGAATGAGGTCGTGCTGCGCATGGGCGTGCGGGGGCCGGACTATGCCGCGGTGGAACGGTTCGGGAAGGAAATTGCCCCGCTCATTCTCACGGGTCCGCCCGCCGTCACCGGATTTGCAGGGGGACGGCCCAAGCCGAGCGAGGTCATCGCGTACTGGCCGGCCCTCATACCGAAATCGGCCATGAACCCTGTCGTGGCGGTGGAACAACTGTAGGGGGTGCATGCACATCCGTCTTATCGATATCGCGCACGCCCGTTCCGGTGACAAGGGGGATACGGGGAACGTCGGGGTCATCGCGCGACGGGAGGAGTATTACGCGCTCCTGGCAAAGTACCTGACAGCCGAGCGGGTGCAGAAGCATTTCCAGGGAATCGTCCTGGGAAAGGTCGAGCGGTTCGAGCTCCCCAACCTCTGGGCGATCAATTTCCTCCTTCATGGCGCGCTCGGAGGGGGAGGAACGCGGTCGCTGAAGAACGACGCCCAGGGGAAGACCCTTTCCAGCGCCATGCTCCGCATGGAATTCGATATTGAGGAATCAATCACACTCCCCGAACAACCACATGTTTGATGCACAGAAGGAACGGATCAAAATCCTGAACGAACGGTTGCGGTTGCTCCGGGGGTATCTTTGACGTTGATCAGAAGGAAAAGGAAGTCGCGGAGCTTCACAAAAAGACCGAGGCACCCAGCTTCTGGAATGACAACGTCGCCGCCCAGAGGGTGATGCAGCTGCTCGCTTCCCGGAAGGAATGGGTGGACGGCTGGAACGGCGTCCAGCGCATGCTCGGTGATGCGCAATCGCTCGTTGAGCTTGCGGAGGAGTCGAAGGACGAGTCATTCACAGCCGAGATTGACAGGGAGCTCTCCGCGATCGGACAGCAGATCGAGGATCTCGAGTTCCGCAACATGCTGAGCGGGGACGACGACGAGCGGAACGCCATCCTGACGATTCACGCAGGGGCGGGCGGCACGGAGGCACAGGACTGGGGGGAGATGCTGCTCCGCATGTATCTCCGCTGGTGCGATACGAAGGGGTACAAGGCGGTCCTCGTGGACCGGCAGGACGGCGACGGCGCGGGCATCAAGAGCGTTGCCGTCGAGGTGACGGGGAAGTTTGCGTACGGCTACCTGAAGGCGGAGAACGGCGTCCACCGGCTCGTCCGCATTTCGCCGTTCGATGCGAACGCGCGGCGGCATACCTCCTTCGCTTCCGTGTTCGTCTATCCCGAGCTCGACGACGACGTGGCGATCGAAATCAATCCCGCCGACCTCAAAGTCGATACCTACCGTTCGGGCGGCAAGGGGGGCCAGAACGTCAACAAAGTGGAAACGGCGGTGCGCATCACGCACATCCCGTCCGGCATCATCGTCGCCTGCCAGCAGGAGCGCTCCCAGTTTCAGAACAAGGAGCGGGCGCTGAAGATGCTCAAGTCCCAGCTCTACCAGCGGCGCAAGGACGAGGAAGAGGCGCGTCTGAACGCGATCGAAAGTACCAAGAAGAAGATCGAGTGGGGGAGCCAGATCCGGTCGTACGTCTTTCATCCGTATAACCTCGTCAAGGACCACCGTACGGACGTTGAAACAAGCAACGTCCAGGCGGTCATGGACGGGGATCTCGACGAGTTCATCAAGGCATACCTGATGGAGTTCAGCGGCAAAGGTTCAGGTTCCTGACCCGCCCATGGGATACGTCTCCTTCGTCGCGGCGCGGTACCTTCGTTCGGGCCGCAATGACAGCTTCTTCTCCTTCATCACTGCGATTGCGGTGCTGGGCGTCATGCTCGGCACGGCGACGCTCATCATCGCCCTCTCAGTGCTCGGCGGGTTTGAACGCGAGATCACCGAGAAGGTCGTAGGATTTACCAGCCACGTGCAGATCCTGGGATTTCAGAACCAGCCCCTCCGGAATTTCCGCACCAGCATGCTCCGGATCGAGCATGCGTTTCCTCTGGTCACGGCGATCTCTCCGTTTGTCGCGCGCGAGGCCCTCATTCGTTCGCGCGACGGCGTGGACGGCATCCTCCTGAAGGGGATCGATCCGCTGAACGACAATTCCACCACGCGCCGGTACATCACGGACGGCGCGTACGATCTCGACCGGGAGCAGGGGGGGCCGCCGAAGCTGGTGGTCGGGCGGAAGCTCGCCGCAAAGCTCTCACTCGCGGTCGGCGACAAAGCGACTGTCTTCGGCATCGGGCGGCTTGTGGAGCAGGGGCAGGCGCGCGTCATGCAGTTCCGTGTCACGGGGATTTACGAAAGCGGCATGGCCGAGTACGACGACGTGTATGCCTTTACCGACCTGGAGGACGCCCAGACGCTCTTTCAGACGGGCGATGCCGTGACGGGGTTCGATCTCCTGCTGTCGCGGGTCGACAGCGCCTCCGTCGTGGCCGAGGGGGTGCAGGGCATGCTCGGCTATCCCCACTACGGGCGCACGGTGTTTGAAACCTACCGCAATCTCTTCAGCTGGATCGACCTTCAGAAAAAGCCCGTCCCCATCGTGCTCGGGCTCATCATCATCGTCGCGACGGTCAATATCATCGGCACGCTCCTGATGATGGTGCTCGACAAGACCCGGGAGATCGGCATCCTGGCAACCCTTGGGGCGACACCGTGGGGGATCACCGGGATATTCATCAGGCAGGGGATGATCATCGGCGTCACCGGGACTGCGCTCGGGAATCTTCTCGCCTTCGGTCTCTGTTATGTGCAGGAAACCTTCCGGGTGTTCTCACTGCCGAGCGACATCTACTTCATGACGTCCGTGCCGATCTTCATGCGCCCGGAATATTTCCTGCTGGTCACGGTGATCACCCTCCTGCTCTGCCTGGCAAGCTCGGTGCTGCCGGCGCGGCTGGCGGCCCGGCTGAAACCCGTCAACGCGATCAGGTTTTCCTGATGGCCTACGAACGGTTCATAGCGCGGCGATACCTCCGCTCGAAGCGGCAGCTCCGCTTCATCAACATCATCATGCTGGTGTCCGTGGTCGGCATCACCGTGGGGGTGGCCGCGCTGATCATCGTTCTTTCCGTGTTCAACGGGTTCAACAGCGTCGTGACCAATGTGCTCGTCGGGTTCGACCCGCACGTCAGGATCGAGGCGGCGAAAGGAAAGGGACTCGAGGTTCCGGATACCCTCCTGAGCATTGTGAGATTCGAGCCTGGGGTGGCCGCGGCCGCCCCGTTCATCGCGAGCAAGGCGCTCCTGATTACGCCCCGGGTGAACCGGGTCGTGATGGTCAAGGGGGTCGTGGATTCCACGATCGACAGGATATCCGGCGTGAAGCGAAGCACGGTCCTTGGCGCGTTCCGGTTTGACGACACCCCGGAGACGGGGGGAATCGTGCTTGGCCTCGCGCTTGCCGACCGGCTGGGGGTCATCGTCGGCTCGGAACTCACGGTTGTCAGCCCAGTGGGTGCGGACGCGATGATGACCCAGTTCGGGCAGCCGCTGATGCGGAAGTGCGTGGTGACGGGGATTTATGATTCCAACAACAAGGACTACGACGCGCACTACGCCTTCATCTCGCTCGAATCCGCGCGACTCCTGTTTCAGCTCCATGGCTCGTACACCGGGATCGAGGTGCGGCTTTTTGACCTCGAGGACGCGGAGCAGGTGAAGGAATCGCTTGAAGCGCGGCTCGGCCCTTCCGTCGCGGTGTCGACGTGGTACGACCTGCACCGCGATCTCTACTCCGTGATGAAGATCGAGCGGTGGACGGCGTACATCATCCTCTGCCTGATCGTGGGCGTCGCATCCTTCAACGTGCTCGGCTCCCTGACGATGGGGGTCGTCGAAAAACGGCGCGACATCGGCGTCCTGAAGGCCCTCGGCGCAACCCGGAACAGCATCACGCGGATTTTCATGTTCGAAGGAATCCTGGTCGGCACGATCGGGACTGTTGCGGGCGTCCTGATCGGTGTCGTGGTCTGCTGGCTGCAGATCACGTACAGGCTTTTCCCGCTTGATCCGTCGGTCTACATCATCCCCGCGATTCCCGTCGAGATCCGGTGGACCGATTTCGTCGCGGTCGTGGGGGCATCCATGACCCTGAGCATGCTCGCATCGTTGTATCCGGCACGGCGCGCCGCACGGTTGCTTCCCGTTGAAGCGATACGATGGGAATAATCCATGACGTCCCGTGAGGAATCGATACTCCGGCTCGAGAAGATCACGAAGACCTTTCCTTCGGGGGAGGAACGGGACGGCAAGCTCGTGGTCCTCCGCGGCATCAGTTTGGACGTCCGCAAGGGAGAAATCATCGCGGTGGTCGGGGCATCCGGAGCGGGAAAAAGCACGCTCCTCCATATCATCGGGACGCTTGAAAAACCCACCTCCGGATCGGTGTCGTATGACGGGGAGGACGTGTTCTCGATGGGGGAGGAAGACCTGGCCCGGTTCAGGAATCAGCGGATCGGGTTTGTGTTCCAGTTCCACCATTTGCTGCCGGAGTTCACCGCGCTTGAAAATGTTGCCATGCCGGCGCTTATTGCCGGCAAGACCATTGCCGAGGTCCGGGGGCTGGCGATGGACCTTCTCAGGGAGGTCGGGCTCGAACCTCAAAAAGACCAGAAACCACCCAAATTGTCGGGGGGTGAGCAGCAGCGGGTGGCAGTGGCACGGGCGCTCATGAATTCACCCCGGGTGGTGCTGGCCGATGAGCCTTCGGGCAACCTGGACAGTGAAAATGCCCGCAACCTCCATAATTTGATATGGAACCTGAGCCGAAACAGGGGGCAAACCTTTATCGTTGTTACACATAACGAAGCGCTGGCCCGCCAGGCCGACCGGATCGTGCACATTGCCGACGGCGTCATCCGGGGGAGCGTTCATGCGCGGGAAGGGGGTCAGGGAGGCGGATAACAAAAAAATCTCTTGACAATTTCCGGGAATTGTATAAATTAGGCATTGACCTTTACGACAGTTTCTCCCCTGACTGTTGTATGAACATGGTCAAGCCCGGCGTTCCCCCCAACGCTGGGTTTTTTTTTCACAGCGCAAAATACCTGAGAAACGGAGCACATTGTGGCAAAGCCATTACGCACCAGAAAAGAACTAAAACACAAGTCGTTTCATAACGAGCACCTGCCCCTGGCAAAGGAGAATTACCGCATCCTGGGAATCGGAATACTGGTCATCATCGCGGGATACCTGGCGATGTGGTCAGGTTCCGTGGAGGGGTTTCTCCCGCTCGTGGCGGCCCCGGTGCTTCTTGTGATCGGCTATTGCATCATAATTCCATTTGGTATCCTGTATCGCAAGTCGATGTTTCAGCGTGATACTTCAGACTCGACTGAGGCCGCGCGGCAGCACTAGCCACGCACGCCCGTTCTCTCCAGAGCATCGCACCCCGCGGACGGAACGGCTTGACGTCACAGCCTCTCCGCTCCGCCTGCTCTTGCCTGCCGCCATGGCACTCATCCTTCTGGCGGGGGCGCCCCCGCGCCTCCTCGCGCAAACAAACCCGCTTCCCTCAACCTTCCAGGAGTTCCTCCACCAGTACGTCGGCAAGGAAATCCTGCTTCTCGACGGCTCGTCCGATCTGGGACAGAGCGACGAAGCGGATTCCATGATGCGCTTCGTGGCAGTCCTCGAATCGGTCAGCGAGCAGGGGATCGTCGTGCGACGGAACCTCTCGGGAGACAAGCGAAGCCTCTCCTATTCTCTCGCCAATATCCGCCGCATCACGTACCTGTTCAACGGCAGGAGGTATCGCCGCATCGTGGTTGAAACCAACTGATTCATCGCTGTACTCCCCGGTCTGCCGCCGTTTCCCGCCTTGAATATCACCCCATTTGTTCGTAGGTTATGGAATAATCACGAGTTGCACCCACCGGACCGCGGAGCGCCGTGCATCTGCTGAAGAAATTCTTCCCCGGCACGATCATTCTCGTCGGGCTTGCGGTTCCGTTCACGGCTGCTGCACAGGATCCTGCATCAGCCGTGCTCCCCAACCTGAAGCTGTATCAGGCACTTGCGGGGGTGATAGCGGATTCGGTGGCACGGGCCCTTCCGGCCGTCGACACCGCGTCAGTGCGGATCAGCGTGTCGCCCGGCGAGGTGCGGTGGATTCTGGAAGAGCCGGTCGCAAAGGCATTCCGCAACCGGGGATGGGGAGTCGTGATCTCGGATTCGGCGCGCTTTCTGGTGGAATTTGGTGCGCTCGCGATGAACGTGAAGTATGAAAACGTGCGTCGTCCCGGTTTCTTTGCGTCGCGCGTGGTCGACCGGACGGTGCGGCTCGGAGCGCAGGTCCGCGTGGCAGACAGGGCCACCGGTGTCGTCCTCAGCGCCGAAGAAAAAAGCGCTGAGCATGCAGACACCGTCGAGCTCTCCATGATAGAATCACTCGAGACCTCGTGGGTTCCTGCAACGCGGGGGACAGTGCCGGCAGAAGGATTTTTATCGGGCTGGGCTGAACCTTTGATTGTCATCGGGTCCGTGGCTGTCGCGATTTATCTCCTCTTCACGGTCCGGAGTTGACGCAGGTGAGGTCCGGGCGTTGGGGAGAGTGGCTGCAGGTTGCGGGGATCGTCGGCGCTGCCGCCCTGTTTGCAGTGGTCCTGCGGCATGCAGGGCAGGTGCAGGGTCAGGATCAAAAGTGGGGGGTACGTGCGCTCCCCCCGGTGCAGACGGAATGGCGTGTATCGTTTCTTGCTCTGGGCGACATCAACCTCGGACGGGGTGTGGGGCAGCGGATTTTGCAGGGAGACACCCTCTTCCCGTTCGCGGCTGTCGTCGATACGCTCAGGTCATACGACGTGGTGTTCGCGAACCTTGAATCGAACATCTCCGACCAGAACGGGCGAACCGAGCATCCGCGGAACAACATAGTCTTTACGGCTCCTCCTGCCGCGGCGCAGGCTCTCCACCGCGCGGGAATCACCGTGGTCGCGACGGCGAACAATCACGCGCTCGACTTCGGCGTGTCAGCTCTCGCACAGACGGTGGCGTATCTCGACAGCGCCGGCGTTGCGCATGCGGGAACGGGAAAGGGTGACCTCTACCGTCCTGCGATCATCAGAGTTCGCGGGGTCCGCATTGCGGTCTTCGCAGTCACGGACATCATGAACGCGACCGGCGAAGGGTGGAAGAATTTCGTGGCAAGCGCCGATACCGCCGCGCTGCTGCCGGCTGTCCGGGCGGTACGGGACAGCGTGGATGCCGTGATCCTGAGTTATCACGGGGGCGATGAGTATGCCGGCCGTGCGACGAGGAGAACGCGCGGATTCGTGCGGGATGTCCTGCGGGGGGGCGTGGACCTGTTCATCGGGCATCACCCGCACGTTCCCTACGGACTGGATGCCGTCGGGGGAAGGCTCGCTGCCCATTCGCTCGGCAATTTTGTCTTCAGGCAACCCGACCGGTACTGGACGCGGTTCGGGTTCGCGCTCTCCGCGGTCATTGTGAAAGATACTGCCGGGACGCGCATGGAGGCGGTGCGCTGCCTCCCGTTGCGGGCTGATTTTCAACCCGCATTCCTGTCCGGCGGGGAAGATGCGGCACGCGTGCTGGGCCGCATCCGCCTGCTGTCAACGGTCGAAGCTTCGGAGAAACTTGCATGGTAAAGACGCTTGTAGCAGCCGCCGCTCTGGCGGGAGTGTTGTTCACGTTTCAGGGGTGCGGCTCCAGCGAACAGGTGACCACCCTGTCGGTGGAGGACCGGTTCGCGAAGGCGAAGGCGCTCTTCGAAAAGGCGGACTATTTCGACGCGATCAACGAATTCACGGTCGTTACGCTTCAGTTCCAGGGGAGCAAGTTCGCAGCGGACGCGCAGTATTATCTTGGCGAGTGCAGGTTCATGAGAGGGGAGTACCTCCTCTCCGCCTTCGAATACGGCGTGCTCAAACGCTCGTATCCCGCAAGCACACGAATCCCGGAGGCGCAGTACAAGCTTGCGCTCTCCTACTACAATCTGTCGCCCCGCCCCTCGCTCGACCAGCAGTACACGGCGAAGGCGATCGACGAGTTCCAGTCGTTCATCGAGTACTATCCCTCCAATCCGCTCGCCGCGGACGCCGACGCGAAAATCAAGGAGCTCAACAACAAGCTTGCGAAAAAGCTGTACGACGCGGCCCGGCAATACGTCACCCTGGAGCACTCGAAAGCGGCGATCAAGTACTATGACGACCTGATCGAACGGTTTCATGATACGGACTACGCCCCGCTGGCCTATCTCGACAAGGTGGAGGTGCTGATCGGACGGAAGCGTTACGCGGAGGCGGCGTCGGAGCTCGAGCGGTTTCTTGCGCGGTACCCGAACAGCGTCCTTCGTGGAAGGGCGGACGAACTGAAGCTCCGGCTCGAAAAGGAATCCAAAGGGATCAAAGTCACCCCGGGGGTGGGTGCGACGCCGTTGACCTCCGACAGATCCGCGGCGGCGGAGCGTTAATGGGGCCGAAACCGGTCGCCGCATCCCAGGTCATCACCACGAACCTCGTTCTGCCGAACGATACGAACCAGCTGGGCAATCTCCTCGGCGGCACGTTGATGCACTGGATCGACATCGCGGCCGCGATCGCCGCGCAGCGTCACTCGGACCGTGTCTGCGTGACTGCGTCGGTTGACGAACTGAATTTTCATCACCCGATCAAGCTCGGTGACGTTGTGACATTGCAGGCGTCTGTGAACCGCGCATTCCGGACATCCATGGAAATCGGCGTCATCGTGACGGCGGAATCGCGGTCCGGCCGGGAATCCCGGCGCGCCAATAATGCGTACCTGACGTTTGTGGCCATCGATTCAGCGGGGTCTCCCGTCCCCGTTCCACCGGTCGTTCCGGTGACGGAAGATGAAAAACGCCGGTACGAAGAGGCGCTCGCACGGCGCGAGCTCCGACTCCGGAACAGACGGCCGTAGGAGGTTCATCCCGAAGGTGCACTGCCTTCCACACCTGCTTTCACTTCCCGGCATCCGGCGCCCTCCGCCGCGGCGTTTCATCCTGAGTCTGTTCACCTTCAATATGTTGTGGATGCCTGCGGCGTACAGCCAGCGCCTCTCCCCGACGTTCGGCCCAGTCGCCGAGCGTTCGCTCGGATTTGCTCCCGCCGGCCTCGCCTTCCGGAGCGTCGCTTCCCAGCCGCGCGCAGAAATCGCGATTCTCGCGCAGTCTCCTCCCGCCCTCCATCTCTTTGCGCTGAACGATTCGGGGGTGATTGTGCAGACCGGTGAAACACGGCTTGCGGCGCCGCTCGCCGGGCTCATCGCAGCCGACATGAACGGCGACGGCGAGCCCGAGTTCATCGCGCTCACGGCCGACGGCGCCGGCGTCTCCGTCATGACGCGCGCGGGGAAGAGCTACCGGGAGAAGATGCTGACGCTGCCGATCAAAGCCCAGCATGTCGCGACGGCCGACATCAACAACGACGGCATCCCCGACCTCCTCATGTATGGCAAGGGAACTGCCGGAATTTCCACACTGCTCGGAACGAAGGCTGGCGGGTTTGAACCGGGGCCTGATCTGTTCACGGAGATTTCCGTCAGCGATCTGAAAATCATCGATATCAATGGCGACGGGATCAACGACGCGATTCTCTGTAACTGGCTTTCGAATCAGCTTACGATCTTTTACGGCATCAGCCGCATGGTCTTTTCCGAACAGCTCACGGTAAGCCTTCCCGGCGAGCCCGATGCACTTTCCACATTCTGGCTGCCGAGAAAGCGATGGCTTGGCGTCGCGGTGACGATACCGGCGGACAACAAGCTCGTCCTGCTGCGAGGCGCCCCGGACGGCGAGTTCCGTATCGATGACCAGGTGACCCTGCCGGGGAAGCCCTCGGGCGTCTCATTCGCTCTGGTGAACGGTGATGCGTTTCCCGACCTGATCGTCCCCACCGAACGTGGAACGGTGGTTTCCCTTGGTGCGGACCAGTTCGGTTTCCTTCCTCCGACGCTGCTCGGCCCGGGCGCTTCCTGCGCGGGGTGGGGGACCAGTGACCTGGACGGAGACCGGAAACTCGATTTCGCCGCAGCCGAACGGAACACCCAGCGGCTCGTCATTATCGGCAATGCCATGCGCGGCGATAAAACAGTCTGGCCGCCGGTGTACGCCGTCGGGGCGAGGCCGCACGGACTCGCCATCCGGGACTTCAACGGCGACGGACTCCCGGACATCGCTGTGTCGAACTCAGGATCTTCATCGATCTCCTTGCTGCTCAACGGCGGGAAGGGCAAATTCCGGGGCGAGCACGCTGTCATGGTGGCCGAGCAGCCGGTGCACGTGATCGCCGGCGAGTCCGGCGCATCGGGGAGCCGCACCCTCGTCAGTTCCCACCCGGCATCGGAACAGATCGGCGTCGTGACCTGGGAGAGCGACCCGTCCGGAGCAGTATCGTTTTCGATTCCTACCGGCCCCCGCCCCTACACCATGCGGGCGTGGAACGACTCGCTCTCCCTCCGGGTCCTGGTCCGGTACCCTCCCCGTGGGGATGCACCCGTTACCCTCTCTCTCTTCGAGCAGCTCGGCGGGAGGCAGTTTCTGGAACGGAGCCTCCGGGCGAGCCTTCCCGAGCGCCTCGCGGCCGTGACTGTTGACATTGCCGCTGCATCGCCCTATACGGTTTCGTACATCAGCACCGACAAGGCGGCGAGGGTTTCATCCCTGTTCGAAGCCCCCGCCGACAGATCGTTTTCGCTCGGGCCGATCAGGCAGATCCTGACATTCCCCGATTCCGTGAGCGCGACGCGAGGACTCATACCCGCGTCGCTGAGCATTCCGGGGCGGCGGGATCTGATCATCGTCTTCGGGAAGCCGCTCAACGCGCTCGGTCTCGCATACCGGAACGCAGACGGCTCCTTCCGCGACTCCCTTGAATTGATCAGCGACGTGAGGATCGAGGAGGATGATGACATCGTCGTCGCGGATGTTGACGCCGACGGGCGGCCGGACATCACCGTCCGCAACGATGCGCTGGAAGAAGTGATAACCTACTATGGCGGATCCGGCCGGTTCGACCGGGGCGTCCCCATCTGCAGCGCGCGGGGTGTCCGTGCGATTGCGATTGCCCCGCTCGTGACGCCGTCCATTCAGGATCTCGTGCTCTCACACCAGGCGGAGGGGACCGTTTCAATCATGTTTAATCCCTTCCGTCGATGACCGTGACCCGCTGCTCTGCGATGAGGATCGTTGTCTCGTGTCTGGTTGTCGCGGCCTTTGCAGCCGAGGGCCTTGCGCAGGGGTACGGTGCCGCCGGTACTATGCGTGCCGCCGGCATCACCACGCTCGCAGCGTACGCGGGCATTGCCGTGAGTGACAGCCAGCCCGTGAAATGCGGGCTCCCCCTCATCAGTCTCGCGCACCGCAACCTGCGCGAACTCCCTGCCCGGGAGACGCAGGCCATCCAGCTCCTCGATGCCCGGCCGGCCCTCCAGACGAGCCTGAGTGCCGGCGCGTTTCGGTTCCACTTCGATACGACGGGAAACGACGCACCCGCGCTGCTCAATGCGCTCCACCAGAGGATTCCCGGCTCCGCCCGCGCGTTCGTCGATTCCGCCGCCGCGATCATGGCG
>JBGPYM010000264.1:0-4178 GCA_041493205.1 Bacteroidota bacterium | reverse complement strand
CAAATGCCGCGAGCGCCGGTCGAAACAGCAAGACGTCTTTGTACCTGAGGATGAGCGCGTAGAGGACGCGGGATTGACAGAGGCCGCATGACTATCCCTAGCCACGCAGTTCAAAAAGTTACCATTCTCGGCGGGAGTCGCCCAGAACTGCTTAGCAAGGACGATGTCTTTATAGGGAACGACCTGCTTGAACTACTCACACGCGCCATGTACGTCGACCCGCTCACGATTTACCGCGAGTATGTACAGAACGCCGATATTCACATCGGCAATCAGAAGCTTTATCTCCGTGCCGAACAGCGTGATCGTGTCGCCGAACGGGATGACGGCGAACGTCGTCATCGCCACGGCGATGGAAATGATCGGCGCAAGGGTATGGATAAACTTGTTCGCGCTTGCGGGGACGATGTCTTCCTTGATGAAGAGCTTGAGCACGTCCGCAGGCGCCTGCAGGAGCCCCCACGGGCCGACCCGGTTGGGACCGATGCGGTTTTGAATGGCGGCGCTGATCTTTCGCTCTGCATAGACCAGGTTCGCGACTGTCGTCAGAATGACGAGAAGGACGAGAACGATCTTGACGAGCGCAATGAGAACGAATTCCATCGAGTGATCCTGTTATGCGGGAACGGGCACTTTCGCCGCCGTCCCGGTCTTGAGCTGCAACCCCTTGTTTCCCAGCCGGCGGTATGACATCCCCTTGAACGAATCGACGTGCGAGGCGATGTCGTTGAAGACGTCTTCGGCGGCCTGGTACTTGAACTTTGCACCGAGAAGCGAGGCAAGTCCGGCGATGATCCGCCATGTCGGCCGCGCGTCCCGTTTCATGCCCTTCGCCCACCGGTCGAACTGCGACCCGAACCTGTCGAGCCGGCTCATCGCGAACCCGTCAAGCGACCGGTCCTGTTCGAGCGTCGCCACCGCGGGGCGTATGCGCTGCACCCGTCCTTGAAAATTAATGAACGTCCCGTTCTTCTCCGCGTACGTCGAGGTCGGGAGGACAATGTCGGCGATCCTGGTGGTCTCGTTTTCGAGGCAGCCATGCACGACCAGGAAATCGAGCCGGGCGAGGAGTTTTGCCACCTCGGGATCGGCGGCGATGTTGTCATCCACAAGGTAGAGCGCTTTGATCGCGCCTTCCTTGATCCCCTTTAGAATCCCTTCGAACGAGGCTCCGTTCTCGCCCGGGCGCACACCGACCTCGTGCGCTCCCTTGCTGTTGGGGGTCTTGTCGGCGCGGATCAGGAGTGCATCCTCATCCCCCTCGACCACATGCCGCTTGAAGTCGATGTTCCGGGTACCGATCACTTCCCGCGCAAATTTGACCAGCGCGTAATTGTCTTCGTTCGTATCGAATGCCGAGCCGATGACTGCGATCTCGTTCTTGCGGAACTGTTTCAGCTCGGATGCGACGCGCGAAATCGCCTCATCCCACCCGACCTCCACGACCCCCGTCTCCTTCCGCATGAGCGGCGACTTAATCCGCTGCTCCGAATTGACCTGGCGGAACGTGTTGAGCCGGCCTTTGTCGCACATCCAGTAGTCGTTGACATCCGCGTTGAACCGGGGCGTCTGCCGGAGGATTTCGTTGTTGCGCACCCAGACGTTCATGTTGCATCCGCGTGCGCACCCGGGGCAGATCGTCTCCGTGGCGGACATCTCCCAGACGCGCGCCTTGAACCGGAAGTCGCGGCTCGTCAGGGCACCCACCGGACAGATATCGATCGTGTTCATCGAGTAGGCGTTGTCGAGCTGCTCGCCGGGAAACGTCGTCAGCTCCACATGGTCCCCCCGGTTCGTAAAGGTCAGCTGAGGTTTATGGACTATCTCGTCGCAGAAACGGACGCAGCGGGAACACATGATGCACCGTTCGTCGTCCAGGAGCACATGAGGGCCGAGCTCCACCCGCTTGGCCTTATGGACCTTGTCCTCGTCGAACCTGCTGTAGCCGATGCTGTGCTCGTAGGCGTAATCCTGCAGCTTGCACTCCCCCGCTTCGTCGCAGATGGGACAGTCGAGCGGATGGTTGATCAGAAGGAACTCCATGACCGCCTGCCGCGCATTGATCACCTTCTCCGTGCTCGTGTGGACGACCATCCCTTCGGACACCTGCGTGGAGCAGGCGATGGCCAGCTTGGGCATTTTGTCGATGTCCACAAGGCACATGCGGCAATTGCCCGAGACGGAGAGACGCGGATGCCAGCAGAAATGCGGGATCTCAATGCCGTTGTCCCGGGCCGCCTGGATCACGGTCAGGGAATTATCTACCTCGAGCGGACGCCCGTCAATGGTGATCTTCGCCATGCAACCCTTTCATCATGCTTCTGCAAATTCGCGGACGTACCGTTCATGGAACGCCTTCAGTTTTACGACGAGCTGCTCGATCTCCTCCCTGGGCGGAAGGAACGTCGTCCGGAAGTGGAACGTCCCGGGCCTCTGGCCGAACCCGCTCCCGGGGACGACGCAGATGCCGGTATCTTCGAGCAGTGCAAGGCAGTATTCGGATTCGCGCTTTTCGAACAGAGCGGCCTTTTCCGCTGGAGAGAGCCCGGCGTGGTTTTCACCCACGGGGAGTTCGAACCGGACGAAGGCATACATTGCCCCGCGGGGGATGTCCACGGACATCCCTTCGATCTTGTTGATGCCCGCGCCGAGGATTTCCGCCTTCGCTTTCAGGTCGGAGAGGACAGCATTTCTCTCGAGCAGGAAGTTTTCGTAGCTCTCATCCCCCGGCTGGGGAGGCGACACCATCATGTACGTCGAGATCTGGCCGATGAGGTTAGCACAGAGACTGATCGACTGGAGCTTGACGAACATCGCCAGCACATCGTCGGGGATATTCCGGAACTCGATATATCCCCCACGGTGGCCGCATTCTCCCAGAAATCCTTTGGAGACCGAGTGGAGACTGAACAGCGTCACATCCTTCTCCACCATCTCGGACATCACCCGCGCAAACGAATGGAACCGGAGGGCCGGATCGTACACATTCTCCTGGTACACTTCGTCTGCGATGATCGCCAGACCGTTCGACTTTGCAAACCGGACGATCATGCGGATGTTTTCGTTGCTCAGAACCGCGCCGGTGGGGTTTCCGGGGTTGATGACGACGATGCCGACCGGCGTGACGCCCTCCTTCCGCGCAGCTGAAATGCTTTCGTGGAGCGCGGCTTCGCTCAACTGCCAGTGGTTCGACTCGTCGAGGAAGTAACCAATTTGCTTCCCGCCGTAGAGCGTCAGCGATGCGCTGTAGAGCGGGTATTGCGGGGTCGGGATCATGAACCCGTCCGACGGTCTCCGGAGCATCGCGGTAATGGCGGCCTGGGCTCCCTTGCTCGCTCCGTCCGTGAGGATCACGTGTTCCTTATCGGCCGGGATATCGTCACGCCGGATAATGAAGTCCGCAACCGCCTGCCGGATAAACGGGATGCCGGGACTCTGGCTGTACGCTCCGGTCCCGGGCGGATGGTCCTCCAGGATCTGCGTCGCCTTGCTGATGATGTCGCGCGGGTAAAGCGTCGAGAGGCCGGGGTTGTTCAGGAGAGCCGGGTACTCGACCAGGCTCAGGAGCTGACGGAGATAGGTGAGCGGTTTCTGCTTGAGCGCCTGGGGATTTCCGATGTTGCAGTAGATGATTTTTCGCCCCATCTCTTCCAGTTGCTGGGCGCGGAGGACAATCGGGCCGCGCACGGCATACTGTGCATCGATAAGGTGGGGATTGAGGTGGTCGGTGGTGAGCATGGCGGAGAGCGGCGCTAGGAGGGGCGGATGACCACGGTCGAGAAACGGCGCCGGTCGAACACGTCGGCGGCCGTCCGCTGAATCCCTTCAGAGGTGACCGCATCCACGCTCTTGATGATGGCGTCGAGGGGAATATACTTTCCGAAGTAGAGCTCCGAGCTCCCGAGCCGCATCATCCTGCTCGACATGTTCTCCAGTCCGAGCATCATGGTTCCCTTGATCTGCGACTTGGTCCTCCGGAGCTCCGTGCCCGGAACGGGCGTTTTCACCAGTCTTTGCAATTCCTTATGGACGAGCTCGATGGCGTTCTCAATGTTCTTCTTGTCTGTCGCGATATACGTACCGAAAATCCCGGTGTCCGAAAGCAGGTTCACAAACGAATAGACCGAATACGCGTACCCGTGCTTTTCGCGGATTGTCTGGTAGAGCCGGGAGCTCAT
>JBGPYM010000092.1:0-11054 GCA_041493205.1 Bacteroidota bacterium | reverse complement strand
TTCTCGGCGGCGCGAAGATCTCCGGCAAGATCGACGTCATTCAGAATCTGATGCCGAAGATCGACGCGCTGGTTATCGGCGGGGGAATGGCATTTACGTTCTTCCGCGCCCAGGGTCTTGAAATCGGCGATTCCATAGTCGAGGAAGAAAAGCTCGAACTGGCCAAGAGCCTCCTGGCGGAAATGCGGACGCAGAAGAAACGGTTCATCCTTCCCGTGGACTGCGTCATTGCCGACAGGTTTGAAAATGACGCAAACCGGAAACTGGTACCTGTCTCGCGCATCCCTCCCGGATGGCGCGGACTCGACATCGGCCCCGAAACGGTGAAAATCATCAATATGGAAGTCCGGCGCGCAAAAATGATCGTCTGGAACGGACCCATGGGGGTGTTCGAGATGCCGAACTTCGCCAACGGGACGATGGAAGTGGCACGGCTGCTCGCGGAAGCGACGAAGGCGGGGGCAAAAACAATCGTTGGCGGGGGCGATTCCGCGGCGGCGGTGGCCAAGGCGGGGTTCGAGACCCAGATCTCACACGTATCAACCGGCGGCGGCGCTTCGCTGGAATTTCTCGAGGGAAGGGAATTGCCGGGGCTCACGGCGCTCGATTCGCGGTGAACCAAACAGTTTCCTTCCGTGTTCTTCAAAAAACAGGGATGCCAGAGGAGAGGTAGGGGGTGATGGCATACAACGCAGAGGGGGGTCAGGGACGGTATTTCCGGCCGGGAATGTTCGGCGGATTCTCGTTCTTCCCTCCCGTCATCAAAGCACTGCTCATCAGCAACGTCGCCATCTGGCTGGTATTCGGGTTTTTCCTTCCCCTGTTTACCTTCCGGGGCGTTCCGATCTTTGCCATCTTCTCGGAATACCTGGCCCTCTGGCCGCTGGGCTCCAATTTCTGGCCGTGGCAGCTCGTGACATACATGTTCATGCACGGCGGGCTCGGCCACCTGTTTTTCAATATGCTCGCCCTCTGGATGTTCGGCATGCAGCTCGAACACACCTGGGGGTCGCAGAAATTTCTCCTGTTTTATCTCCTGTGCGGCATCGGCGCCGGCGTCGCCAACCTTTTCATCGCCCCCCTGCTTGGTCAGGCGGGACCGACGGTCGGTGCTTCAGGCGCGGTCTTCGGTGTCCTGCTCGCATTCGGCATCCTGTTTCCCGACCAGCCGATCTACATCTATTTTCTCCTCCCCATCAAGGCAAAGTATTTTGTTGCAGCCTACATAGGCCTTGAGCTGTTCACAGGCGTGACCGGGACCTCCGATGGTATTGCCCACATCGCGCACCTCGGCGGCGCCGCCGTCGGGTTCATCTTTATCCTGGTCGACAAAGGGCTGATTCCCGGACGGTCGGCCCTCAACGTGCTGAGCCGCTTCGGCCGCAGAAAGCCCCGCGTTGCCCCCTGGAGAAACGAGAGCTCAATCCAGGACGCGCGGTTTACCGATATCCGCACAGGAAGGCCTGACGACGATGAGCCGGAAGTGACGCAGGAAGTGATCGATGAAATTCTCGACAAGATAAGCCGGGACGGATACCAGAGTCTCAGCGAACGGGAGAAGCGGCTGCTCAACGAGGCGAGCAAGAAAATTCACTGACAATGGCAGGGCACATGGAAATCCCCGTTCTGAATATGGCGGACACACCCCCCGCCGGGCCGCACCCGACCTACAGGGTCGGCGTCCGCCGGAAGACGCGCCGGGTCTCCATCGGCGGCGTGCCCGTGGGCGGCGGAGCGCCGATCACCGTCCAGACCATGACGAAAACCAGGACCGGCGACGTCGAAGGGACCGTCGCACAGATCATTGCGGCCGCCGATGCCGGGTGCGACATCGTCCGGGTGACGGTCAATGACCGCGAGGCGGCGGATGCCATGCAGGAGATTGTCCGCCGTTCCCCCATCCCGGTCGTGGCCGATATACACTTCAATCATGTGTTTGCACTGAAGGCGATCGAGGCCGGTGTCGCCAAGGTGAGGATCAACCCGGGTAACATCGGAGCCCGCGAACGGATTCATCAGGTGCTTGGCGCCGCCGCGGCGAAAGGAATCCCGATCCGCATCGGCGTCAATTCGGGGTCGCTTGAGGAGGATATCCTTCAGAAGCACGGATACCCGACCGCAGAGGCCCTGTACGAAAGCGCCATGCGTCATGTGGAGATCTGTGAAGGGTTCGGATTCCGCGACGTGATCATTTCAGTGAAATCGACCGATGTCCGACTGATGATCGAAGCGTACCGTCTCGTGGCGGAACGTACCGATATCCCTCTCCACCTTGGCGTCACGGAAGCGGGACCCACCAGGACCGGGACCATCAAATCCGCGGTCGGCATCGGGGCCCTCCTCGCAGAAGGGATCGGCGACACGATTCGCGTTTCACTGACTGATGACCCGGTCCGTGAAGTCGAGGTCGGGAAGGAGATCCTCCGCTCCCTGAGCCTCGCCTCGCGCAATATAGAGTTGATCGCGTGTCCGACCTGCGGCCGGCTGGAAGTCGATCTGTTCGGCATCATGGCTGAACTGGAAAAGCGCCTCGAGGGCGTGAAGAAACCTGTCAAGATCGCCGTTCTCGGCTGCGTGGTGAACGGGCCGGGTGAAGCAAGCGAGGCGGACATCGGGATCGCGGCCGGCAAGGGAGTCGGCATCCTCTACCGCAAGGGAGAGGTCGTACGCCGTGTCAAGGAATCGGAAATCGTCGACGTAATCGTTGAGGAGGTGCACCGGTTCACCCCGGACGCAGCCTGAGTCCCGCTCTGCACCGCACGGGTTCGCCCGCGCGCCGTCTCCACGGCCCGCGGGTTTTTTTGCTGCTTTTCGCGGCGTTTTTGCGTACATTGATAGCCAAACTGCGTTCATCCTTAACGCATCCCGATTGCCTTGCCCCGTTTTCTGAATATTTTTTTCGTCGGCGATATCGTCGGAACGCCCGGCCTTGATCTCGCCGCAACCCTTATCCCCAATTATGTCAAAAAATTTGACGTGGACCTCCTGATCGTCAACGGGGAAAACGTCACCGAAGGGAAGGGAATCGCCGAGGAACATGCAAAGCGGATTTTCGAACTCGGCGCTCATGTCATCACGACCGGCAACCATGTCTGGGACCGGTGGGACAGCCGCAAAGTGCTCGGGGGGGACCGCCGCATTCTGCGCCCGCTCAACTATCCCCGGGAGAACGGGGGGAATGGCTACTTCGTCGTCGATCTCGGCGAGAAGGGGAAAGCGGCCGTCATGAACCTTCAGGGACGGGTCTACATGCAGCCGATCGATGACCCGTTCCGGACGGCGGACTGGGCTGTCGCGAAGATCCATGAGGAAACAAAGGTGATATTTGTTGATTTCCACGCGGACGCAACAGCGGAGAAGATGGCCATGGGCTGGCATCTTGACGGCAGGGTCTCCGCGGTCGTCGGGACGCACACGCACACGCCGACCGCCGACGCCCGGATTCTTCCCCGCGGAACTGCGTTCCAGAGCGACGTGGGAATGACCGGCCCCTACGACTCCGTGCTCGGCATGAAAAAAGATCTGGCGCTCAAGCGCCTGATTACCGGAACGCCTCACAAGTATGAGGTCGCGTCCCACGATGTTCGGCTCTGCGGCGTCTATGTGCGGGCCGACGCCGAGACCGGCCGCGCCGAGAAGATGGAAAGCATCATTTTTCCCGCATTCGGCTGAAACCATGACTGCGGCACTGATCGACGGCAAGAGAATTGCTGAACAGATCCGGTCGGAAGTCCGGCTGGCCCACGAAACGCTCCGCAGTCAGCGCGGTATCACTGCCGGACTTGCCTTCGTCCTTGTCGGCAATCACCCCGCTTCGGAATCGTATGTCCGCTCCAAAGAGAAAGCCTGCCGGGAGCTCGGGTTTCATTCGGTGACCGAGCGCCGCCCCGCGGACAGCACCACCGAGTCCCTCCTGGAGCTGATCATACGCCTTAACGGCGATCCGGCCGTTCACGGCATCCTTGTCCAGCTCCCGCTCCCCGCACAGTGTGACGAACAGCGCATCATTGAAGCAATCGATTTCCGGAAAGACGTCGACGGATTTCACCCGGTCAATATCGGGCGGCTGGTGATCGGACTCGACTGCCTGAAGCCGTGCACCCCGGCGGGAATCCAGGAGCTTCTGATCAGGAGCGGCAACGACCCCGGCGGCAAACATGTCGTCATTGTGGGACGAAGCAACATCGTCGGGAAGCCCGTGATGAACATGCTCCTGCAGAAGCAACCGGGGGCGAATGCCGTCGTGACGATCGCGCACACGGGCGCGAACGACCTCGCGGCCATCATCCGGCAGGCCGACATCGTGATTGCCGCGATCGGGAAACCCGGCGCGGTGACCGGCGCAATGCTCAAGCCCGGGTGCGTGGTGATCGATGTCGGCATCAACCGCATCCCCGATCCTGCGGCGCCGGGAGGGACACGGCTCGTCGGGGACGTCGATTTTGTATCAGCCGCCCTCGTCGCCTCCGCCATCACCCCCGTCCCGGGCGGGGTCGGCCCGATGACGATCGCCATGCTGATGCGGAATACGCTCCGCGCGGCGGAAGGAGTGTTGTATGCGGGCAGAGGAACCGCTTAACTGAAATCTCCACAACTTTCCACGAGGCTGCAATGAAGGTCCCGAAATTCAGAAACGAACAATTGTGCGATTGGTCGAAGCCGGCTCTCCGGAAGAAACAGTCGGCCGCCGTCGCCGCACTCCAGGCATCGCTCGGGAAAGAGTACCCGATCGTGATAGGCGGCGAGAGGCTCTCGATGCCCGAGAAATTCAGCTCGATCAATCCTTCGCGTGCAACGGAGGTGGTGGCGGTCTTCCAGAAAGGGGACGCCGCGACGGCCTCCCGGGCGATCGAGACCGCAGTTGCCGTATTCGGGCAATGGAAGGAAACTTCCGCGCAGACCCGGGCGGCCCTGCTCTTCCGTGCGGCAGCGCTCATGCGCAAAAAGCGTTTCGACCTGAACGCGACCATGATTCTCGAAGTGGGCAAGAGCTGGCCGGAAGCCGATGCCGACACGGCCGAGGCGATCGATTTCCTCGAGTTTTACGGCCGGGAAATGCTCCGCTACGGGAAGGACCATCCGGTGGTGAAAAACCGGGGTGAAAAAGGAAAACTGGTCTATATCCCGCTCGGCGCCGGCGTCATCATCCCGCCATGGAATTTTCCCCTGGCGATCCTTGCGGGAATGACCTCCGCCGCCATCGTGACCGGGAATACGGTGGTGCTGAAACCCTCCAGCGACTCACCGCTCATCGGATGGAGGTTCTTCGAGATCATGGAGGAGGCGGGCCTGCCGCCGGGCGTGCTGAACTTCGTAACAGGACCCGGAAGCGCGGTCGGCGATACGCTCATCCTCCACCCGAAAACCCGCTTTGTGTCGTTCACGGGATCGAAGGAAGTCGGCATCCATATCAATGAGGCGGCGGCACGCGTGCAGCCCGGCCAGATCTGGCTGAAACGCGTCGTGGCGGAAATGGGAGGGAAGGACTCGATCATCGTTGATGAGGGCGTCGATCTCAGCGACGCCGCGAGCGGAGTCATCGCTTCGGCGTTCGGTTTCCAGGGGCAGAAGTGCTCCGCCTGCTCACGCGTCATCGTCCACGAGAAAATCTACGACCGCTTTGTCGATCTCCTCGCGCGCAAGGCCGATGACCTTGCCGTCGGCGATCCCGCCGATCCGCAGCATGCCGTGGGTCCGGTGGTGAATAAACGGTCCCACGAGAGCATCATGGGATATATCAAGAAGGGCCTTGCGGAAGGAGGCCGGCTGGTCGCAGGAGGCTCCGCGCCGAACCCCGGGGGGTATTTTATCAGGCCGACCGTGATCGCGGATGTGGACCCGAACGCCACCATCGCACAGGAGGAAATCTTCGGGCCCGTCCTTGCCGTCATCCGGGCAAAGGATTTTGATGACGCGCTGACGATCGCGAACAATACCGAATTCGGCCTGACTGGCGCCGTGTATACCAGGGCGCGGAAGCGCCTCGTCCGCGCTGAAAAGGAATTCTTTGTCGGCAATCTTTATCTCAACCGCAAATGCACGGGGGCGCTGGTCGGGGTCCATCCCTTCGGCGGATTCAACATGAGCGGCACTGATTCGAAGGCGGGCGGACCCGACTACCTCCTCCTCTACCTGCAGGCAAAATCGATTGCCGAAAAAATCAGGAAGTAACAGCGTTCATTACACCATGCATCAGGAGCGCCCATGAAAGTGCACGAGTACCAGGGGAAGGAAATCCTGAAGAAGTTCAACGTCCCCGTGCCCGCGGGCAAAGTCGCGTTTTCGCCCGAGGAGGCCGTGCGCGCCGCACAGGAGCTCGGCGGCAGCGTCTGGGTCGTGAAGGCGCAGATCCATGCCGGCGGCCGGGGGAAGGGGGGCGGCGTCAAGGTGGCAAAGAGCCTCGAAGAGGTACGGCAGCGCGCGTCGGAAATTCTCGGCATGAGACTCGTCACGCACCAGACAGGCCCGGAAGGAAAAATTGTGAAGCGCCTCCTGATCGAGCAGGGGATTTCCATCGACAGGGAACTCTATGTGGGCGTCACGCTCGACCGCGCGACGTCTTGCAACGTCGTGATGGCCTCGACGGAAGGCGGCGTCGAAATTGAGAAGGTGGCTGCGGAATCGCCTGAGAAGATCCTCAAGGAGCCCGTGGACAGGTCCATCGGGTTTCAGCCATTCCAGGCCCGCGCGCTCGCGTTCGGGCTCGGTCTCTCGGGGGATGCCTTCAAAAACGGCGTGAAATTCCTCACAGCACTCTACACGGCGTATGAACGGATGGACTGCTCTCTCGCGGAGATCAATCCGCTGGTGATCACGACCGATGGCGCCGTGCTCGCCCTGGACGCGAAAATCAATTTCGATGACAATGCGCTCGACCGGCACCCGGAACTCGCCGCGATGCGCGATCTGGACGAGGAAGACCCTCTGGAGGTGGAAGCCTCACGCTCCAATCTCAACTATATCAAGCTCGACGGGAATGTCGGCTGCATGGTGAATGGCGCCGGCCTGGCGATGGGGACCATGGATATCATCAAGCTCGCGGGAGGTCAGCCGGCCAATTTCCTCGATGTCGGCGGCGGTGCAAGCGCCGAAACAGTCGAGGCCGGCTTTAAGATTATCCTCGCCGACCCGCACGTGCAGGCGGTCCTCATCAATATATTCGGAGGCATCGTCCGTTGCGACCGCGTCGCCACGGGCGTCGTAGAGGCGGCGCGCAAGGTGCGTGTCGCTGTGCCGATTGTTGTGCGGTTGGCCGGCACGAACGCGGAGCTGGCACAGGATATTCTCCGGAACTCCGGTCTGAACTTTCTTGTTGCCGGCAGTCTGAAGGAAGCTGCGGAGAAGGTGACCCAGGCAATTCGCCACTGAAGGAGACGGGCGTGGGAGCGGACGGGCGGTACGAAGCGGTCATCGGGCTCGAAGTCCATGCCCAGCTCCTGACGCAGACAAAAGCCTTCTGCGGCTGTTCGACGGTGTTCGGCGACAGGCCGAATGCGCATGTCTGCCCTGTCTGCCTGGGCCTGCCGGGCGCCCTGCCTGTTCTCAACATCCGCGTGGTGGAATTCGTCCTCCGGATGGGAATCGCACTCGATTGCACGATCGCCCCCCGTTCGATCTTCGCACGCAAAAACTACTTCTACCCGGACCTTCCCAAAGGATACCAGATCTCCCAGTATGAAGAGCCGATCTGCGCCAACGGATCGATGGAGATCGATCTGGATGACGGCAGCCGGAAACGGATCGGCGTGGCGAGAATCCACATGGAAGAGGACGCGGGGAAGTTGATTCATGACCTCGACGCGGATACGCTCGTGGACGTCAATCGCTGTGGCGTGCCGCTGATCGAGATCGTGAGCGCGCCGGACCTCCGGTCGCCCCGCGAGGCGTATCACTATCTCGCGCGCATCCGGCAGATCGTCATGTACCTCGGCATCTGTGACGGCAACATGGAAGAAGGGAGTCTCCGGTGCGATGCGAATGTGTCTGTCCGCCCCGCCGGCACGGAACCCTTCGGGACAAAGACCGAAATCAAGAACCTGAATTCGCTCCGGCACGTTGAACGGGCGCTCGACTTTGAGATCGGACGGCAGATCCGCCTCTGCGAAGACGGGGGAACCGTTGTCCAGGAGACGCTCCTCTGGGATGCCGGACGGAATGTTGCCGTTCCGATGCGGAGCAAGGAAGAAGCGCACGACTACCGCTACTTCCCCGACCCCGACCTCGTGCCCGTGCTCGTCGACACTGCCTGGACCGGCCGTCTCCGGCAGGAACTCCCGGAACTCCCGGCGGCCCGGCGCGACCGGCTGATGGCGGCATGCGGGCTCCCGCGCTATGATGCGGATCTCCTGACCGCCGAGAAGGATGTCGCAGACTATTTCGAAAAAACCCTTGCCGCCCTCGGCGGAGCAGCAGAGCGGGGCAGGGAGAATGCCAAGGCGGCAAGCAACTGGGTGATGACCGACGTCCTGCGGGTCATTGCAGAGAGGAAGATCCCCGCGGCCTCGTTTCCCGTGACGCCGGAAAACCTCGCCGCGATGATCGGCCTGATCCGCGACGGGACCATCAGCGGGAAAATCGCGAAGAACCTCTTCGATGAAATGGTCGTCACGGGGGAACCTCCCCGGACCATTATCGACCGCAGGGGGTGGATCCAGATGTCCGATCCCGCGGCCATCGCCGTGGCGATCGACCAGGTGCTCGCCGCACACGGTCCGCAGACGGAGAAGTACCTCGGGGGCAACGAAAAACTCTTCGGGTTCTTTGTCGGAGAGACGATGAAACGCACCGGGGGAAAAGCGAACCCGGCGCTGGTCAACGAAATCCTCAGACGCACGCTCGATGCGCTGAGGCACTAACGAAGGAGGAACAACGTTCATGCGCAATGTCATTATTGCCGGCAACTGGAAGATGTATAAGGATCTCACGGAAACCGCGGAACTTGTCACGGGTTTAAAAGCGTCCCTCCCACCTCTGGCGCCTCACGTGAACGTTGTGATCTGTCCTCCGTTCACTTCGCTTGCAATCGCGTCCAATCTCTGCAAAGGGTCGCCGCTGAAGGTCGGCGGGCAGAACATGTCCCGTTTCGACGAAGGGGCATACACCGGGGAGATCTCCTGGAAGATGCTGAAGTCTGCCGGATGCGACTACGTGATCCTCGGACATTCGGAACGTCGCCAGTATTTCGGCGAGACGAACGAGCTGATCAACGAGAAAGCAAAAAAGGCCCTCGCCAATGGTCTGAAACCGATTGTGTGCGTGGGTGAAACGCTCGACGAAAGGGAAAAAGGGATCACTGCCCAGGTTATCACGGCCCAGATCCGGAGTGTCCTCGCAGGGATTGCGGAATCAGGGATGGGTCGACTCACCGTTGCCTATGAACCGGTCTGGGCAATCGGCACGGGGAAAACCGCGACACCGGCGCAGGCGCAGGAGGTGCACCAGCTCATCAGAAAAACTGTCGGACAGATTTTCAATTGGGGTATTGCGGAAGCGCTCGTCATCCAGTATGGTGGAAGTGTGAAGCCTGACAATGCGGCAGAGCTTCTCGCCCAGAATGACATAGACGGCGCGCTCGTTGGTGGCGCGTGTCTGAAGGTGGATAGCTTCGTGAGCATCATAAGTGCTGTAAAATAGGGTGTTTGGCCATTTTTCGTTGCATTCCGGGCACTTTATCCTTATATTGAGGTGATATACCTTATCACCTACCTTCGAGCCGGTTATAACTTTCTTGCCCAGCCCATCGCAACAGTACGCACATTTCTGGGTCCTCTCGCCGTCAATCCGAATACTCCTGCTCTCAACCGTTTTTCCCCTCCTTTTGAGCCAATCAGGAGAGGCCCAGCCGCGCTTTTTTGAAAATGGCGATTCTCTGTACCGTGGCCCCGACGCCGGGTACCTTCTGGATACACCCACCCGTATCAAGATAGACCTCTCCGGGGTGTGGACGTATTCCGTCGACGGGCATCCCGAAGGGAGTGTACGCATTCCGGCGGCATTTGACGAGGCGGGTACTCTGGTGTTTCAGCGCAATTTCGAGCTCACCCGGGAGCATCTAGATAAGTATGTCTTCCAGATCGTGATGTTGGGGGAAAACTACTCCGCAGACGTGTCGGTGAACGGCGAGTTTGTCACAAGCCGCGAAGGGGGGTATGCAGGTATTCTGGAGCCGATCTCCGAAAATGTCCTCCAGCCGGGGAGTGCGAACATCCTGCGTGTGAGCGTCAGCAATATCCTCTCCCCGAAATCGACGCTTCCTCTTCGCCCGGCAGTCTGGGGGATGCGCAACGATGGTGGGATTCTCCGCGACATCTTCCTGCTCGGTACGCCCAGGCTCTCAATAAGAAACGTGGTCATCCGCACGGACCTCACCGAAAACCTGCAAAATGCACGGTTCAATGTCCGCGTCAGCGCGGAGGGTGCGGACAGCGTCGTCGCAGCGGCTCAGTCCGGCGGATCAGGAGGCGGTTCGACCGGGATCATGTTCGAGGTGGTGGAAAAAATCTCGGGAATCTCGGCAGGCAGAAGCGCGATTGTGCCGCTGGTCCGGAAAGGGAACGAGTGGGAGGACGCGGCCGCCGATCTTGTCGTATCGGGCCCGAAACTCTGGACACCGGAGTTGCCCGAACTCTACATTGTGAAATGCACGCTCGTCCGGATGCGGGGGAAGGAGTACGACGTCCTCGACGAATACGATGTTGTCGCCGGCGTGCGGAAAGTGACAATCGTGGGCGGGCACATCATGCTCAACGGGAAGCGGCTCGTGGTAAAGGGAACGAACTGGTACGAGGACCATCCCGCCTGGGGCAGCGCGATGACCTACGAGAGCCGGGAGAAGGATATCGTGCTTATCAAGAATCTGGGGGCGAACCTTGTCCGGTTCGCGGGACGTCCGCCGCATCCGTACATGCTCAACCTGTGCGACCGCTATGGATTGCTTGCGCTGGAGGAACTTCCTCTCATCCAGACTCCCGGACCGGTGATGGGGACCGATCAGTACGCGGAGCTTGCGTCAGCGGAACTCAGGGCAATGATCCTCCGCGACAGAAACCACCCTT
>JBGPYM010000155.1:0-7553 GCA_041493205.1 Bacteroidota bacterium | reverse complement strand
TGGTACACGACGTTCGGCGATACGACGTATGTCATGAAGGCGTTCGAATTCGTCCGGCTGTACACGACACAGTACGGCGAGACGCAGATCAAGCTCTACTATAACGACTACAATACCTCCACGGCGACCAAGGCAGACGGCATTGTGAGGCTCTGCACGCCCATTTTCCAGGCAGGCTTCCTGGACGGCATCGGCATGCAGGAGCACGACAATCTCACCACATCCACCGCCCAGGCCTTTGTCGATACGTACAACAAATTCTCGCCGGTCTGCACGGAGATGTCCGTCACGGAGTTTGACGTCGCAACAGGCAGCGCTTCTCCGTCCGCCCCGGTCCTCGCGACGCAGGCAAACCAGTATGGCCAGCTGTTCAAATGTTTCGTCGAACGGAGCTACCGGTCGGGACGCGGCAAGATCATCAACGTCTCCAAGGACGGGCTGAACGACCAGTACACATTCCAGACCAACCAGGCCTCATCGCTCTGGGATGCGTTGAATCAATGCAAGCCCGCGTTCTTTGCCGTGGCGGGCGTGGGCATCCACTACAACGCACTCGATTCGCTGATGACATATGCCGGCACGTTGAATCAGATCGAGTACACCCCTTCCTCCTGGTCGGGGTTCACAGCGGCGTTAACGGCCGCCGGGTCCGTGCGCGCCCAGAACTTTTCCAACAGCGTGTCTGCCGATACCGCTCTCGGGACAGCGGCCGCAAATCTTGCTGCCGGCATTGCCGCCCTTGTCCGGGTCTCGGCTGCCGTCGACAACCCGGGCACGCCGGTCGTGCAGACGTTTGCTCTGGGCCAGAATTACCCAAATCCGTTCAACCCGCTGACACAAATTCGTTATGCCATTCCATCCGATGGGTACGTCTCGTTGAAGGTCTTTAACATGCTGGGAGCCGAAGTTGCCGTCTTGTACGCGGGATTCGGCCGGGCCGGTGACCATGTCGCGACATTCAACGGCACGGGGCTTCCAAGCGGAATGTATCTCTACAGGCTCATGTCAGGAAATTTCACGAGTACGAAAAAATTGGTGCTACTGAGATGACCGTGAAGCCTTTCGTTCTCACCACCGTCCTTATGTCCGCAGCGCTTGCCGGACTTGCTTCAGCGCAGCCTTCCGGGGGGCCCTACGGACCGCTGCGCCGGACGTACGCAATTCCGGAAGGCGCGGGTGCCGTCACCTACGTGGCGGTCGACGGAGATTCTGCCGCCTCAGGCGCATCGATTGCGAAACCGACGACCATCGCATCGGCGATCGCACGCGCACGCACGGGAGACGTGATCGTCATGCGGGGCGGCGCATACCGGACAGGCAACCTGAAGTTCAACCAGGGGATCACGATCCAACCGTACAAGGATGAACAGCCGGTCCTGAAGGGGTCCGCGGTGGCATCAACATGGGAAAACCTCGGGAACGGTCTCTGGTCTACCAAGTGGACCCGCCTCTTCCCCGCCAAACCCGCAGACTGGTGGAGGCGAAACAGGGAAGGAAAGAAGACTCCCCCGTACCGTTTCAACAACGACATGGTGTTTATCGACGGCAAGTTTCTCCAGGCCGTCGGTTGGGAAGGTGATGTCAACGAAAACTCGTACTGCATCGACTATGACGCCGGCGTCGTTTATATCGGCGTAGATCCCGCGGCCAGGCTCGTCGAAATCACCTCGTACGACGTCGGGCTCCTGAGAACGACAGGCGACTGCAACGGGATGAAATCAGACAAGAGAGGATTCACGCTCAGGGGCGTTACGCTGACGCAGTACGCCTACAGGGCCATCGAAATCGAGGGGAAAGACCCCGAAGGACCTTCGCCCGAGTCGCAGCACGGCAAGGACGTCGTCGGAACGACGATTGAGGATTGCACGATTTCGTTCTGTTCCCGCGTGGCAGGGTATTTCCGGGGGGACCGGTTTGTCATGCGGCGATGCAGGATAAGTGACACGAGCACGGAAGGAGTGTACGTCATCGGCTCGAACGATATCCTGCTGGAGCGAAACGTGTTCACCCGCAACAACATTGAACGGATCACGGGGTATTACCCCGCGGCCGTCAAGATCTTCAACCAGTGCTACCGGGCGACCTGCCGGGACAACCTGGTCACCGACCTCCCCTCTTCCAACGGCATCTGGTACGACGTCGGGAACGTGGACGGCGTGTTCGTGAACAACTGGATCGAGGACGTCGGCAGCACCGGCACACCCCTTCCGACGAACCAGCTCTGGCCGAGCGACAACGGGTTCTTCTTTGAAATTTCGAAAGGAGCCGTCTGCACGGGGAATGTCTTTGTCAACTGCGACCACGGGCTCATGGTTCTCAACAGCTCGGACGTGCAGATTCTTCGGAACACGTTCGTCAACAGCACCGCATGCATCGGGCGGAACGGGCGGGTCGCGGCAGGCGACCATTTCGGCTGGCACGCGAGCACAGGACCGGATATTGAAAGGCGGGACGGGCACACCATCGCCGACAACTTGCTCGCCGGCGACAAGGACTTCATGCGCCCCTTGCTCTTCGCCTGGCAGCCAGCAGACCTTTGTGCAAGGCTCCCAAAGGCGATGCTGAAAGATGTCGATCACAACGTCTTCGTGCGACAGAAGTCGCAGCAAACACCTCCGCTGATCCTCTGGAGTCCGGCACCCGGGGAAAAGTGTCAGGTGGGGTTTGAATCGGTCGAGGCCCTGCAGAAAGCGTATCCGGAGTTTTCAGGTCATGGTGACTCATATACCGGCTACGACGGGCCATTGTTCCAGAGCATGGAATTGAAGAGATTCCGGCTGGTGAAAGAATTCCCGGGGTCACGAGAGAAGTTGAAAAATCGGCAGGTGGGCGCATACCCCCCTGAGCCATAGAGAGAGTCAAAAAGCGACGGGCGGGACGCCCGTCCCACGAGGTAAGTGACTACCATGAAACGAAAGACTGCTACCATCCTCTTCGCAGCACTGATATTGCTGCACTCGCTCTCCGCTGCACAGCCGCTTGCACAGGGACAGAAGAAATTCGTCGGGAATATCATCCGGACCAGTTTTGCGGTCCGGCCCGACTTCCTGAGCTACTGGAACCAGGTGACGGCCGAGAATGCCGGCAAATGGGGGAGCGTAGAAAGCAGTCCGGGCGTATACAATTGGACCGACCTCGACAATACCTACAATTACGCCATCGCTCACAGCCTCCCCTACAAGCATCACAATCTGATCTGGGGGCAGCAGCAGCCGGGATTTATGACGGGCCTCGATTCGGCGAGCCAGTACCAGGAGATCGAGAACTGGATACATGAAGTGGGAAGCAGGTACCCGCTGGCGCGCTTCTGCGACGTTGTCAACGAGCCGCTCCACGCCCCGCCGTCATATAAGAACGCGCTCGGAGGAGACGGTGTCACGGGATGGGATTGGGTTATCAAGGCATTTCAGCTCGCGCGGCGCTGGCTCTCTTCCGCGACAAAACTTCATCTCAATGAGTACAGCGTGATCAATGACAATAGCGCCAATGCCAGCTTCCTGCAGGTCGTCAATCTGCTCAAGACGAGGGGACTGATCGACGGCATCGGCGTTCAGGGGCACTATTTTGAAATCGACGGCGGCGCGTCCACGCTCACATTGCAGACCAACCTGGACAACCTTGCCGCAACCGGTCTTCCCGTTTATATCACCGAACTTGACATCAATCAGCAGTCCGATTCCGTCCAGCTGCAAAGGTATCAGACGATCTTTCCGGTTCTGTACGGACACCCCGGTGTGTACGGTATCACCCTCTGGGGTTACTGGCAGAACGAAGTCTGGAGGCCGTACACCTACGTGCAGAACACAAACCTGTCGGAGAGGCCGGCATTGCGATGGCTGCGAAAATATCTTGCCACGCCGGTGCAACCGCTCCTTGTGTCCCCGATCGGAACTACCGGCGAGCCGCGCAACGCGGTGCTCCGATGGCACCCCTCTCCTCTTGCAGCCTCCTATCGCCTCCAGGTGGCGTCGGACAGCAGGTTCCTGACGGTGCTCGTTGACTCCACAGTGGCCGATACGCTCCTGCGTGTGAATCCGCTCGATCCGCTCACGACGTTCTACTGGCGGGCGAACGCATCAAATGACAGCGGGGTAAGTCCGTACACCTCTACAAAGAGTTTCACGACCGGCGACCAGATCGTGGGCGTGGACGTCGCCCAACAGTTGCCATCGGCTTTCAGGCTCTCCCAGAACTTTCCCAACCCATTCAACCCTTCGACGCAGATTGCGTACGCCGTGCCGGAACGGAGCCGCATCACGCTCAGGGTGTATGACCTGCTCGGAAAGGAAGTGGCAACGCTGTTTGACGGGATTCGCCCGGCCGGAGAGTATGTTGCGGTCTTCCACGGAAACGGTCTCGCCAGCGGCGTCTACTTCTACCGCCTCGAAGCTGGGGGATTCACAGAGACCAGGAAGCTCGTCATGATGAAGTAGCGCGCACCACCCACATCATTCCAATCTGATCATGCTATTGTCCGGGTACGCCTCCCGAGCGCTCCTTGTTACGTGCTTCCTTGCCTTCTTCGCGGACGCGAGCGGAGGAGACCGCACCACCCCGGGCGCCGGCGCCTCGCGCACAGGCGTCTATCCCAATCTGTTTACCGGGTTGCTCGGCATCCCCCCTCCGGCAGTGAAGGCCCGAATCGACTCCACATTCCGGCAGCTTTTCTACGGGAACGATCTGACCGGGCGGGTTTACTACCCCGCGGGGGCGGACATGGCATACATCATGGACGTGGCGAATAACGATGTCCGAACGGAAGGCATGTCGTACGGGATGATGATTGCGGTCCAGCTCAACAAGAAGGCGGAATTTGACCGGCTCTGGAAATGGGCGAAAACGCATATGCAGTTCAGCAACGGACCGCATCGCGGGTATTTTGCCTGGCATTGCAGAGCTGACGGGACGGTACTGGATTCCACCGCCGCATCCGATGGCGAAGAGTGGTTCGTCATGTCCCTTTTTTTTGCATCTGCGCGGTGGGGGGACGGGAAAGGGATCTATGCGTACAGATCCGAGGCGGACCGGATCCTCCACACCATGCTTCACAAGGAGGAGGAGCCGGATCACGACGGGGTCACCAACATGTTTAATGCTGATGAGAAACTCGTTGCCTTCGTCCCTTCCGATCGCGGGGACGGCTTTACCGATCCGTCGTACCAACTTCCGCATTACTACGAGCTCTGGTCGCGCTGGGCCTCGCACGATAACCAATTCTGGTGCGATGCCGCCTCAGCGAGCAGGCAGCTCCTGAGGGGCGCAGCCCATCCTACGACCGGATTGTCCCCTGACTACTCGACGTTTGACGGAGAGCCGGTGGCCGGGTGGAGAGGCGACCATGCCGATTTCCGGTTCGACGCCTGGCGCGTCGCAATGAACAGTGCCATCGATTGGCTCTGGTTCGGAAAAGACCCGTGGCAGGTGGACCAGTCGAACCGGCTGCTCGACTTCTTTCACTCCCAGGGATCTCGATCGTACGGAAACCAGTTCACGCTCGACGGGAAGAAGCTCGGGAACGATCACAGCTCCGGACTTATTGCAATGAATGCCGTGGCAGGACTCGCATCCACAAACTCCCACCGAAAGGAATTTGTTGAGGAACTCTGGAACACGCGTGTCCCCTCCGGTCACTACCGGTATTACGACGGGATGCTGTATCTTCTCGGCATACTCCAGGTAAGCGGGAATTTCAAAATCTACGCCCCCACGGGGCGGAGTGTGCCCGATTGTTTCTCCGCAGAGGCATCGTCCGGCAGCGAATCGTATGTGCGATTTGGAAAAGAGTTGGGGGGGTTCCCGATTTCTGAAAGGGGAGTTTCGGCCCCCCTCTGTGCAAGCGGCCGGGATTTCCCGGGAGTGCTCCGCGTGCTGAAGATTTTTCAAAACGACATCGCTGCCGTGACAGGCGCGCGACCGGATCTCGCGATAGACCGTATGCCGGCCGCGAAGGAAATCGTGCTCGTCGGCACCCTGGGGATGCACCCGCAGATCGACAGGCTGGTGAAGGAAAAGAAACTCGACGTCCGGGGGATTGCAGGAGCATGGGAGGCATCCCTCGTGCAGGTGGTGGAGCGCCCGTTCCCCGGCGTAGATCGCGCGCTGGTGATCGCGGGGAGCGACAAGCGTGGGACGATCTACGGGATGTTCGGCATTTCCTCCCGCATCGGCGTTTCGCCGTGGTACTGGTGGGCCGATGTGCCCGTGCAACATCATGAAAGCGTCTTCATTCTCCCCGGAAGGCATACAGACGGGCCGCCGTCGGTCCATTACCGCGGGATATTCCTCAATGACGAATTCCCGGCCCTTTCGAAGTGGGTGCGTGCCAAGTTCGGAGAGGCGCCTGAACGGACTATTCCTCCCGTACCGGCGGGAGTGGCAAACTATGGGCATCTGTTCTATGAACGGATCTTCGAGGTCCTTCTCCGGCTGAAGGCCAATTACCTCTGGCCGGCGATGTGGGATAATGCGTTCAACGAGGACGATCCCGAGAATCCGAGGCTCGCGGATGAATTCGGCATCGTCATGGGGACGTCGCACCAGGAGCCGATGCTGAGAGCGCAGAAGGAATGGGACCGACGGTACAGACGCTCGCTCGGGAATTGGAATTATGCGAAGTACCCCGATACGCTCGGGAACTTCTGGCGCTCAGGCATACGGCGCAACAAATCGTACGAGAGCGTCGTGACCATCGGACTCCGGGGCGCGGACGATACGCCGATGGCTCCGGGAGGGCCGGACGCCAACAGGGCACTTCTCGAGAACATCATCGGCGTGCAGAGAAAGATCCTCGCCGAGGAATTTCAGCGCGATGCGGCCAGTGTGCCCCAGGCCTGGTGCCTCTACAAGGAGGTGCTGGAGTTCTACAATGCGGGGATGCGCGTGCCCGACGACGTGACCCTCCTGTGGCCGGACGACAACTGGGGGAATATCCGGCGCCTCCCCACCGCGCAGGAGCGGAAGCGGCGCGGCGGCGCGGGAATCTACTATCACTTCGATTACCATGGCAGTCCACGGAGCTACCAGTGGATCAACACCAGCCCGCTCCCGAAGATCAGGGACCAGATGTCGATGGCGAAGGAGTACGGCGCCGACCGGATCTGGATCGTCAACGTCGGCCATTTCAAAGGATATGAGCTTCCCACCGAGTACTTCCTCGACCTCGCCTGGAACACGAAGCGCTGGTCGAACAGGTCCACGCGTGCGTACACGCGACTCTGGGCGGAAAGGGAATTCGGAACTGAACATGCACGCGACATCGCGGACCTCCTTTCGCGCTGCACACAATTCAACGGCCGCAGGAAGCCGGAGCTGCTTACACCCCGGACATACAGCCTGATAAACTATCAGGAGGCGGAGAGGGTGGTTGGTGAATTCAAGGCGATGGCGGAACAAGCCGAAGCGATGTACACAAGACTACCGGGTGATGCGAAAGATGCATTCGAGGAACTCGTCCGATTCCCCATACGGGCGTCGGCCATCGTGAGCGAACTCTACGTCACGGCGGGAATGAACATGCTCTACGCAACGCAGGGACGGGCAGCGGCAAACGACAT
>JBGPYM010000028.1:0-19137 GCA_041493205.1 Bacteroidota bacterium | reverse complement strand
CGCGTATCCGATCCCCCTCTCGACCTGGCGGCTGGTGCCCGGATATTCGTGCTGGTACACCTTGCCGGTGTACTCCCGTGCCAGCGCCACTGTGTCGTCCGTGCTGAAGGAATCGACGACGACGATTTCGTCGGCCCAGCGGACGCTTTCCAGGCACCGGCGGATGTTTCCCTCTTCATTCAGGGTGACGAGCACCACCGTGACTCGTTCCATGCGTCAGCGCACCACCAGGTTGACGAGTTTGTTCGGGACCACAATGGTCTTCACGACGGATTTTCCTTCAATGTGCTTCCTGACCCCCTCCTGGGACACCGCCAGTTTCTCGAGGTCCTTGTCCGATGAATCGACAGGTGCTTCGATCTTTCCCCGTACTTTCCCGTTCACCTGGAGGACCACATCCACGGTGGACTGGCGCAACTTTACAGGGTCGAATACGGGCCATGGCTCACGGGCAAGCGAGCGCGTATGGCCCAGTTTCTCCCACAATTCCTCTGCAATATGGGGGGCGAAGGGAGCAAGCAGGAGCACAAATGGCTCGAGGATCTGCCGTGGCCGGGATTCAGACTTCATGACTTCGTTCACAAAGATCATCATCTGTGAGATGGCGGTATTAAACCTCAGCCCTTCAATGTCCTCTCCAACCTTCTTTACCGTAAAGTGATAAAGTCTTTCAAGGTCAACGCTTACCGGAGTTTCCTTCACACCGGGTTCAAGGGCACCCTCCTCAGTCACAAACAGCCTCCAGACCCTGTTCAGGAACCTGAAAACACCCTCGACACCGCGGGTGCTCCACGGTTTGACGTCTTCCAGAGGACCCATGAACATTTCGAAGAGCCGCACGGAGTCTGCTCCGTAGCGGAGCACGACGTCGTCCGGGTTCACGACGTTTCCACGCGACTTGGACATTTTGCGCGAATCTTCCCCCAGGATGGTCCCCTGGTGTCTCAGCTTCGGGAAGGGTTCACGGGTCGTGACGTATCCAAGGTCGAACAGCACCTTGTGCCAGAAGCGCGCATACATCAGGTGGAGGACCGTATGTTCCGCACCGCCGATATACAGGTCAACGGGCATCCATTCCTGCTGGCGGTCGAGCGAAGAAAGCGACGAATCGTTCTTCGGGTCGAGGTACCGGAGATAGTACCAGCACGATCCCGCCCACTGGGGCATGGTGTTCGTTTCCCTTCGCCCCTTACGGCCCGTCGCCGGATCAGTCACGTTGACCCAGTCAGTGGCGAGGGCAAGCGGCGATTCGGTCGTTCCGCTCGGCTGAAATTTTTTCAGGTCGGGGAGCAGGAGCGGGAGCTCGCGGTCGTCCAGCGGCTCCATCGTCCCATCATCGTAGTGGATGATCGGGATCGGTTCTCCCCAGTAGCGCTGGCGTGAAAAGAGCCAGTCGCGGAGTTTGAACTGCACCGCGGGTGCGCCCATCCCCTTCTGTTGCAGCCAGCGCGTAATCACCATCTTTGCATCCGCCGTCGGGAGGCCGTTCAGAGACACCGCGGCGTTCGCAGAGTTGACCGCCACGCCGTCCTCCGTGAATGCCGCCGCGGCGATGTCCCCGCCGGAGACCACTTCGACAATCGGGAGCCCGAATTTCTTCGCAAAGTCGTAGTCACGCTCGTCATGGCCCGGCACGCCCATGATGGCACCGGTCCCGTATCCCATCAGCACATAGTCCGCAATCCAGACGGGGATTTCATTGCCGGTGGCGGGATTGACGACGGTTCCGCCGGTGAAGACGCCTGTTTTTTCCACCTCGATGCCCCGCTCGAGGTCGGTTTTACGCCGGGCCTGCTCCTGGTACGCTGTGACCTCATTCCTCCTCGCGGCCGCGGTCAACGAAGACACCGCGCGATGTTCGGGCGCGAGGACCATGTATGTTGCGCCGAACACGGTGTCGGGGCGGGTCGTAAAAACGCGAATGGGCTCTCCCGATCCCGGAACCGGAAAATCAATCTCTGCACCTTCGGAACGGCCGATCCAGTTCCGCTGCTGTTCGAGTGTCGAGGAGGGCCAGTCGAGATCTGCGGAATCCTCAAGCAGCCGGTCCGCGTAGGCGGTAATGCGCATCATCCATTGCCGCATCGGGCGCCGCTCCACGGTGTACCCTTTCTCGGTCCACTCGCCGACTTCCTCGTTTGCGAGAACGGTTCCGAGGGCTTCACACCAGTTGACGGGGATTTCGGCGCGATACACGAGACGGTACCCGGCGAGAATTTCCTGCTGTTCCACCGGCCGCATGCTCTTCCACTGGGCCGCGGTAAAAGGGATTTTTCTCTGCAACCCTTCCGATCCGCGCGCGGCGAACCGGGCGATGAGCTCGCTGACAGGGCGGGAACGATGAAGATCGGGATCATACCACGCGTTGTAAATCCGGAGGAATATCCACTGTGTCCACCGGTAATACGACGGATCCGTGGTATCCACCTCGCGCGACCAGTCGTAGCTCAGCCCGAGACTTTTGATCTGTCTTCGGAACGTCGCGATATTCTGTTCCGTCGTGATCCGCGGATGGATGTTCGTCTGCATGGCATACCGCTCCGCGGGAAGGCCGAACGCATCCCAGCCGATCGGATGGAGCACGTTGTATCCGTTCATGCGTCGGTACCGGGCCAGAATATCGGTGGCCGTATACCCTTCGGGGTGGCCCACGTGCAGTCCGGCGCCGGACGGATACGGGTACATATCGAGGATATAGGCCTTCGGTTGCCCGGGAACAAACTCCGCCCGGAACGTCGCGTGTTCATCCCAGAACTTCTGCCACCTTGGTTCAATCGTCTGAAACGGATATGCCATGGGATTCCGATTCGTGGTTCTGCCGTGCGGAGCGCGCTCAGGCGCCCTGTGATGATTTCTGCCCGGGAGTGACATAGAGCATCGCCGTGGCAACGCTGCCGAGCCGCAGCCGTTCCCGGATCTCTTCTGCGCTCGCACCCGCAAGGGCCATCAAAGAGGCGGCGGTGTGACGCAGGGAATACGGAGTGACGGGGCGGCCGTCGCCTCCTTTCACGCCGGAAATCCCGAGATACATGTTGACGCGGTCGCGCACGCCCCGCGTGGTCATTCGCTGCCCGCGGGTCCGGTTTCCGGCACTTGTGAAAAGGGGGTCCCGGTGTTCGGGGAGTCCGCGGACGGAGAGGTAGTCCTCCACCGCGCGCCGGACATCGGGCGGGAGGGCGACCGTCTGATCCTTCCGCACACGCCCTTTCCCCTGCACGCGAAGACTGACGGCGCCGTTGCCGACGACAATATCGCCCACGTCGGCGCGAACGATCTCGATCTCCGACAGCGCGCACCCGACCATGAGCTTGAGGAACGCATAGTCCCTGAGGCCGCGCTCACCGTTCCTGTCGACGCAGTTAAGAAGTGATTCGACGTCGGCAGCCGTGAGTGTTCCCCGGGAGTGGACGCGGGGCCTGCTGTTGCCGCCGACTGACAGGGCGGGGTTTTCCGCGATGACGCGGACGCGCACCAGGTAGGCGCAGAAACGGCGGAGGGCGGTCAGGTAGGTGGAGACGGAGACCGGGGAGAGCTTTTTTCCCCCCGTCAGGTGCCGCTTGTACCGTTCCACGTCCCGCGTCGTCAGGGAACACTCCTTTTCCTTCCCCGTCCACCGGAGATATTCATGCAGAGCGCGCGCGTACGTGCCCCGCGTTTCAGGGCGTTTCTGCCTGAGGCTTCTCAGGAATCCTTCGTAATGCCGGGCGAGGGATGCGGGAGAAAGGGTTCGGCGTGTATTGTCGCTGCGGGCCATGGGGGATGCAATAACAGAATTTAGAAAGATCCGGGAAGGAATGCAAGAGAACCGGGCGGAAGGAGACTAGACGGCCGTCAGGATCATCATCGTGATGTCATCGGACTGGGGGGCGCCCTGGGTATGGACCAGGACGTCCTGATGGACCGCATCAAGGATTTCCTGCGCCGGGCGGCCGAGGGTCGCACGAAGGATCACTTCCAGCCGCTCCTCCCCATATTCCTCCTGGACGCGGCTCATCGCCTCGCTGACGCCGTCGGTGAACAGAATCAGGGCGTCTCCCGGGCGGAAGACCACCGTTGCTTCCTCGTACGGGCTCGTGGTTTTGAGGATCCCGAGGATCATCCCTCCCCTGTCGAGGCGGTCGAAGGTCCCGTCGGCGTGGAGCAGGTACGGATAATTATGACCCGCATTCACATAGCGGAGGGAACGCTTCGCCGGGTTCAACGCCCCCCAGAAGAACGTCACGAACTTATTCCCGCCGGTATTCTCGCACATCAGGTCGTTCACACGCCCGGTCAGCTCACCCAGTCCGAGGTTGAACGGGACCAGCGCCCGGATCGTGGCCTGGAGGTTCGCCATCAGGAGCGCAGCGGGCGTCCCTTTGCCGGAGACGTCCCCGATCGCGATGATGTATCCGCCTTCCGTCAGGGTGAGCACGTCGTAGTAATCCCCGCCGACCTGCTTCGATGAGATGTTGGCGGCACTGATCTGAAAGCCGCTGATCACGGGGAGGACGCTCGGGAGGAGCCCCTTTTGAATCTCGCGGGCAATCAGGAGCTCATCTTCGAGCTTCTGTTTTTCGATTGCCTCCTTGAACAGCCGGGCGTTTTCCAGCGAGATGACCGCAAGGTTGCCCAGTGACGAGAGGAACTCGAGGTCGGCCGGACTGAACGGCTCCTTGCTCAGTTTATCGCCCACCAGGATGAGCCCTTTCGTTTCACCCTGCAACTGAATCGGGACGATGACCCTCATCTGGAGGGCTTCCAGTGCCACACGCGTATCGACGGTTCCCCGCACGATGAGGTCAGACACCAGGAGCGGCGCCTTGATCTTCGCCAGGAGCGCGAGCAGTTCGCTTTGCGGGGGCTGGCCGGGAATCCGGGAGGCGATGACCTTCATGTCCAGGCCTTCCCTCATGCAGACAAGGTACCGGTTCACGCCGATCTGTCCCAGGAGCGAAAACACGAGAAGACGGATCAGCTTCTCGGGATCGAGGAGAGCGCTGAACTCCTTTCCCAGGTCGAACAGCGTATTCAGTTCCTGGATCTTCCTGTCCAACTTCCGGTTGACCCGCTGGAGCTCCTCGATGGTATTCGATTTCTCGATGGCAGTGGCGGAGATGTTTGCCAGGGAGCGGAGATAGGTCACCTCCCGCGACCGGAGTTTCCGTTTTGCGAACCGGCCGCCAAACCCCAGGAATCCGATCGATCTCTCCGCGATCACCAGCGGGAGAATGAACGCGACGCCCGCTTCTTTCAGGATTTTCACCCACGGGTGTCTGCGCGCATCGATCGATGCCACATCGAACGCCGACTTCGGTACCGACGTCACCGGGAGCGCGGTTCCGGCGAGCGATGCCGGGAAGCCCTTGACCATCGCCACCGCATACTTCCCTTCCCCATCGGTAAGGACGGCCATCCCTCCGGGAGAAAGGATTTTTCCCATGATGGTCAGAAGGATGTGGCTGAGGATGAAGTCGAGCTGGAGGGAGGAATTAATGACCTTGCTGAATTCGAACAGCGCCGCGTGTTCGAAGTGGCTTTCGTACGACTCTTCGCCTGCCGTGGCGGGAGTGCGCGAGCGGGATCGGGGCATGGTAGGGTGATTCAGCGCGAGAGGAACTTCGTCAGTCGAACCTCATTCATCTTTCCGGGGGCAATATCATACTCGACCTTGTCCATCAGGGACTTCATGAGGTAGACACCCAGGCCGCCCCGCCGGTAATGGGACAGGTACTCTTTCATATCGGGAGGGTGGACCTGCGACGGATTGAACTGCGTCCCGGTGTCGCGGATGGCAATCTGGAAACTGCCGTTGTCGGTCCGGATAATGACGTGAATCGTTTTCGTGGGATCGAACCGGTACGCGTGCTTGATCACGTTGGTACATGCTTCATCCACCGCAAGCGCGATCTTGCTCACGTCCTCGTCCGTGAATCCGAATGCGCGCGCGGCGTCCGAGACGAACTCCCGCACGGCGATCAGTCGCTCGGTGCGGCTCTCGATTTGTATCGTGTCAGTCTTCACGCGCTACTTCGATTTCTCAAAGAAGCGGGTAATGGCTTCCTGCTCTTCCTTGAAGATCTCGTACAGCAGGGGGAAGCCGAGCAGGTCGAACACGTTGTACACCTTGGGGGTCATGTTCGTCAGCTTGATGTCCCCCTTGTTGTTCCGCACGTCCTCGATAAACGCCATGAAGACGCCCAGGCCGGCGCTGCTGATATAGGAGAGCTCCTTGCAGTTGACCACGATTTTGAACCGCTGGGTTTTGAGCAGGTTCTGGAATGCCTCTTCCAGCTTCGGCGCTGTATGCGCGTCGAGGTAGCCCTTGAGTTCCAGGACATTGACGCTGCTCTGTTCGCGGTGTGCGATTTTGAAATCACTCATGCGGATTGCTCCTCCAGTTTCACTGCGCGCGTTCGCCGCGCTGTTCAGGTCCTCGCCATTTGAGAACGACGATGGTGAGGTCGTCGTCGTTTGCCCGGTGTTCGGTGAACGTCTTGATCGTATCGAGAATCGCGGTTTTGATCGCCGACGCGCTGTTCATGCGCGCCTCGCTGGCCGTCGCCATCAGCCGTTCGTAGCCGAACTCGTCGTCCCCTTTACGGGCTTCGGTCACACCGTCGGTGTACATGATGCAGACGTCGTCGGGTTTCAGCCGTATGGTTTCCTCCTCGATCGCCCCGTCGAATTTCGCGCCCCGGCTCAGCCCCATGCCCAGGCCGCCCGGGCGCACATAGGCCGCCGTTGTGCCGCTCACATGGAGAAGGGGGCAGTGACCCGCCCGCGCGATGGTGAGCGTCCCGGACCGGGCGTCGATGATGGCATAAAGTAAGCTAACAAAGGAATGTTTGTCAATAGAACTCGCCAGGGCTTCATTGGCACGGGTAAGGAATTCCTTCGGCGAAACGTACATGCGTCCGAGGGCCTGAAAGATCCCCTTCATCTCCGACATATAAAACGCCGCAGAGACCCCTTTGCCGGAGACGTCGCCCACCACGATGCCGAGCCTCCCGTCGCCGAAATCCATGAAGTCGTAGTAATCCCCCCCCACCTCGAACGCGGGGGTCGAGACCGCATCGATCTCGAGTGAGGGGATGCTCGGGAGAAACTGCGGCAGGAGCTTCTTCTGCATCTCCTGGGCCACCAGCATTTCGCGGAAGAGTCGTTCGCGTTCGATCGACTCGCGGATCAGGCGGGAGTTTTCTATCGCCACCGTCGCCTGGTCCGCAAAGGCGGAGATCACATCCACATCGTCCTTGACGAACCCGAAAGTATCCTTCTTTGTCGCGTACAGGATACCCGAGAGGCCCGTGTGGGATATCAGGGGGACGACGACCAGCGATCCTGCGAGGGCGGTCTGCTTTTTCAGCTCCGGGAACCGGGGATCCTTTGCGAGGTCATCGACAACGATGGCCTTGCGTTCCTTCATGACCGCCTCGCGGATGCCGGGACCCTCCGGTGAGACCAGGAGGTCGATTTCCTCCTGCGTGATGCTTTTCATGCCTGCCACCTGCACCCGGTATCCCATGGCGCCCTCCGGGAGTCCCGGCGCTCCCCCTTCGCCCGCAACATGGATGATCTCCAGCCAGCAGCGCGACGCTTCCACCACCTGCAGGGTCATCGACGTCACGGTGTCTACGAGCTCATTGAAGTCGAAGACCTGCGTGACAAGCTTTGACAGCGTGTGCAGGGAGGAGACCTCCGACCGTTTCCGGTCGAACGCTTCCGCCGTCGGGAGATGGAAGAGCGTGCTGACAAACGCCATCCCGGCGTAGAGGGTGGCAAAAACGGAGACCAGCATGACAAATTCACGAAGCGGATGCGAGTAGTAGAGCAGCGCACGGTTGACGAACGAATTCCCGGCCAGCATCACGTCGATCAGGACAAATCCGATGAACAGGAAGAAGCCGTACACCAGGGTGAACACCTTTTCCCGCTTCGTGAGGTAAATGATCCACGGGAGGCGGAAGGAGTTCACGACGGCAAACACCATTGCCAGTCCGAACAGGATGCCGGGGATGAGCGCCGCATCCAGGGGACGCAGCAGGATCGTCGAGAGGGCTGTCGCCAGCACCAGGCCCGTGAACAGGTAATAATTCCGCCGTCCCGCCGGGCGCCGGTTGATGAGGATGAGATCCCGGAACAGGCGGAACACGACGAGGGCAACGATCCCCAGCGCCAGGGCGATCAGGGAGCCGATGAAGACGGTCGGGTAATCGAGCGGAACGAGCGAGAGATTCTTCGCATCAAAACCGGCGACGCCCAGCAGCGTGGTCAGCAAACCCGCGAGGCTGACGATGACCAGCAGGATCAGGATGAACCCGAGCTTTCGCACGGGGGTGCTTTCGCGCCGGGAAGCGGCAGCGTCGATCACCACATAGAGCAGGCCGAACGCAGCGATGACCACCAGCTCGCGGACGAGGCTCAGCCCGCCCATTTCGAGCTCGACATTCTTCCCGATGACGTCGATGGTGAATTTGACGAGCACCAGGAAAAACGCACTGCTGAGATAGAATAGTCTGCGCAGTTTCATGCCGGCGTCAGCACACTTCGTTCAGACCGTGATCGAAAGCCATGAATCGCTCCTGTATTTTCTGTAGATCAGGAGCGAGTAGGAGACGATATAGACCGGGAGCGCAAGCCAGGCACCCGTCACGCCCCACCCCAGGGAAACGCCGAGCAGATACGAGGCGGGAAGGAAAATGACCCAGTGGGTGAGGACCTCGATGAACATCACGTACACGGTTGCGCCCGCGGCCTGCAGCGCATGCGCGAGCACGATGCCGGACGCGTAAAAGACCTGGGCGGCACCCGCAATCCGGAGGATGGGCCGTGCGACCTCCGTCACCTCCCTGTTCGTCGTGATGAGAATAATCACCGCGTCCGGCAGGAGGATGAACACCGCCCCGACGACAATGGTAAAATAGGTGGCAAGGCGGGCTGCCTCCATGCCGTAGCGCTTGGCGAGATGTTTGTTTCCCGTGCCCAGGGTTTGCCCGACCAGGGTCTGCGCCCCCAGCCCGAACCCGAAGCACGGGAGGAACGACATGAACAGCGCGGTAAACACGACCTGGGTCGCGGCCTGTTGGGTCGTGCCTATCATTCCCGTGATGGCGACAAAGACGAGAAAACCGAGCAGGATCAGGATGTTCTGAAACGACACCGGTGTCGAAATCCTGAAAATCTGGGCGATAACGTCCTTGTGCACGCGCACGCGGGTGTAGTACCTGTATCTTTTTCGATACGAAGGGAGAAAAGTTGCACTCACAAAGTAGACGAGCCCGACAGCATTGCTCAACGCGGAGGCCACGCCGGCTCCCGTCAGGCCCAGCGACGGCGCCCCGAGCTTGCCGAAAATGAACATGTAGTCGAACAGGATGCTTGAAATGTTCACAATGATCGCGGAATACATGAACACCTTCGTATGCCCGATGCCGTTAAAAAATCCACGGAATGCTACCAGCGGCAGGAAGAAGACCAATCCGACGAAGCGCCACTGCATATATCCCACCCCCGCCGCGGCAACGGCAGGATCCTTCGAAAAGAAATCGATGATGGTGTGGGAAAAATGGTAGCCGGGACCGCCGAAGGCGAAACCGAGAAGGAGCGCGAGAACGAGGGAATTGAAAAGCACGGCGCCGGCCGCCGTGTATTCATGCTCGCCGAAGCGGCGCGAGACCAGCACCTGTGTGCCCGTTGCCAGACTGGAGAACACGCTTGTGACCGCCCAGGTGGCAAGCAAGCCGAGCCCCATCGCTGCGAGGACGACCGTCGTGTTTTCAAGGCGCCCGACCATTGCGGTGTCGATGACCGAGACGACCATCTGGGATGAGAGGCCCGCCACCGCCGGAGTCGACATTCTCAGCACGGTGCGGGTCAGCGGTTTGTCCGGGAGGTATCCCATGAACTCCTGCTACGGAACGGTTGGGTCCTGCGGTGCGTGTGCTGCGACGGGCAACAGCCGTCGCGCGCTGGTCACACCGTCAGCTGGGTGATAAAACGGTCAGCCTCCCGCGCAAAGGTCGTCGTGGGGTAGTTCTTCTTGATGCGCTTGTAGAGCTCGATCGCCTTCTCCTTCTCACCCGCCTGTCCGTAGTTCCGGGCGGCGTTGTTCAGATTCTCCGCGGCATTCACGTCCTTGCCGTGCTTCGTTGCGGCCTTTTCGAACGCTTCCGCCGCTTTCCGGTGGTCGCCCTTCGCTTCATAGCAGGCCGCGATGCCCGCAAGGCGCGACACTTCGAGAAGCTCGCCCGGGGGACTGCAGTCTTCGAAATTGGTCAGCGCCTCGTCAAAGTGCCCGGCGTTGAAATATGCGTTGGCCAGATAAAACCGCGCAAGGTCCCCCGCCCGGGAGTTCCCGTAATTCTCGACGATTGACTTCAGCCCCGGGATGTTCTTTTCGGGGACTCCGTCGATCGCGGCCTGATACTGACCCGCGTCGTACATCTGGAAGATGGTGCCGAGCTGCGTCAGGGCCTTTGCATTGTTGTCCGCCCGGTTTTTCATGTACACCACGACGACAAACACCGCAACCACCAGGACCGTGATGCCGATGCTGATGTTCTTCTTGTGCTCTTCGTAAAACGTTGTTGCCTTCACGTAGGAGGTGATCAGCGCGTCTTCCTTTATTTCTCGCTTTGAGAGTTTCTTCTTCGGACGGAGCATGGAGCCCTTTGCGTGGAAAGTGGAACAGACAGGATCGTGCCGTGTCGCTGTGCGCCCGTCGGGAGTCGAACCCGAAACCTTTGGCTCCGGAGGCCAACGCTCTATCCAATTGAGCTACGGACGCGAAGTGTGCGTTGATACGTAAGATACGAAAAAAGGCCCTGCGAGGCAACAGGATTGAAGGCGGAAGATCGAGGAATGCTCCCTTCCCTAGACGAAATTCTGGCCATCGCCGCTCTTGAAGACGCCTGAGACCCGGACCAGGAGGAGGATAAGAAGCATCAGGACGACGGCGTACGCCGCAGCGGCGCTGATATTGAAGAGGCGGAGCTGGGAGAGGATCTCGACCGCGATGGGACGGTTCGCGTAGGTATACAGGAGGATGGAGGAGACGAATTCTCCAAGGGCGGCGATCACCACGAGTACTCCCCCTGCAATGATCCCCGGAAGCACGAGCGGCACGACGACCGTGCGAAATCTTCTCCAGGCTGAAGCGCCCAGCCCTTCTGCAGCTTCCAGCAGGGCATCATCCAGTCCTTCAAGCGACGCGGACGTCGAGCGGATCACGAGAGGATACTCACGGAAAAAATATGCGAGCGGCAGGATCCAGAACGTCCCGACGAGCACAGCGCCCCCGGCCGCGGGTGAGGGGACATTGAAAGCGAGGATCATCGCGATGGCGACCACGGTGCCCGGTACGGCATACGGGATCGTCAGCACCGCCTGCACGACACGGCCCGCCGTGCGCCGTTTTCCTTTCGTCGCGAAAAACGCAGCGGGTACGCCGAAGAGAATCGCGCCGCCAAGCGTGATGGCGGCAAGCACGAGGCTGTTGAGGACGGGACCAAGCGCTTCAGGGTCCGTGAACAGGGCCTTATAACTGCCGGCAGAATACGCGGCCGGGAGCCACTGCGTGGTCCACGAGCCCTCGCGTGCGAACGAGAGAAGCACGATGACGAGGACCGGGAGCGCCTCGAGGGCAAGGAGGATCGTTGTCCCCCCGAGCAGCGTGCGCCGCAAAGCCGGGGGGAGCGCCAGGGTGCCGGCACGCACCGTCCCCTTGCCGGCCCGCCGCGCGCGGGCTGCTGGCATTGCGGACGTCATCACCGCGTACAGAACGATTGATACGAGCGTCAGGAGGACCGACTGCGCCGCGGCGAGATCAAGATCGCCGTTCAGCTTCGTCTGGAAAATCTGGAGGGCGAGGAACCGCTTGTCGCCCGCGAACAGGAGAGGTGCCGTGAATGACGCCATGCTGGCCATGAATGTGAGCGCCGACGCGCCTACGAGCGCCGGACGCAGCTCGGGGAGTATGACGCTCCTGAACGTCCTCCAGGTCCCGGCGCCCATACCGGCGGCCGCCTCAAGCAGCGAAGCGTCCAGTGTCCGGAGTGCGGCGACGCAGAAGAGGTAGAAGTAAACGTGGAATGAATAGACGTGGATGACCACGACGCCCGCCACACCGCTCAGGGCGAGCGACGCAGGATCCATGCCGGTCAGCAGATGCCACCCGCGCGGAATGATCCCGGTCTCGCCGAACGCAAACAGGAATGCAATAACACCAACGAGCGGCGGGAGTGCGACGGGCAGGACGGCAAGCCGTGAGAGAGTCGACCTGAACCGGAATTGAATCTGCGTGAACGAGAACGCCAGCATAAGCCCCAGCGCCCCGGAGAAGAGGACCGAGAGGACCGCAACAACGAGCGAATTGCCGATCGCTTCCAGGTTCGCCCCGTTGGCCGGATCGAAGAGTGCGGCATACCGGGAGAGGGTCAGCCCCTCTCCACCCCGGAGACTTTGCGCGACCATGACGCCAAGGGGATAGACGACATACGCGCAGAAAACCAGAAGGAGCAGCACGCCTCCCGCAATGGACACTTTCCGTGAGGCGCTCACGGCGTCTCCGGAAAGAGGGAGCAGCGCTGCGGGTCAATGACGATCCGGATAGTTGCACCCGGGCGGGGACCACCCGCCGCCTCCGCGGAAAGGGCGAGGGCTTTCAACGTGACTCCCCCCGCATCGAGGCGGAAGGCCGTCGTAAAGCCGAGATGTTCCCTCGCAACGACCCGTGCCGTCATTCCTTCTGATCCGGAACCCGCGGAGTTCAGGGCAATCGCCTCCGGCTTGACGGCCAGTATTGCGGGCCCGCTTCCCTGTCTCCCGGCGGCAGGGAGAACCTGCAGGGAGAAACCTCCTGCCATGAAGAGATCACCGTCAAGCCGCCCCCGCAGAATGTTCGCACCCCCGAGGAACGCTGCGACGAAGGGAGACGCAGGCGCATCATACAACAGCGATGGCGGTCCCACCTGCTCGACACTCCCGTCGCGCATGACGGCGATCCGGTCCGCCAGGCTCATCGCTTCCGTCTGATCGTGCGTCACGTACACTGTCGTCACGCCGGTGCTGCGCTGGAGCGACCGGATTTCCTCGCGTGTTGTTGCGCGCAACGCCACATCGAGATTGCTCAGCGGTTCATCGAACAGGAGCACCCGGGGGCGGAGGACCAGCGCACGGGCAACCGCCACGCGCTGCTGCTCTCCCCCGCTCAGCTCCGTTACCCGCCGCAGCCCTTTTCCGGAGAGGGCGACCCGGTTCAGGGCCTCCTCCACCCTTTTCCGGATTTCAGTTGCGGGGACGCTTCGGGCCCGAAGCCCGAACGCCACATTTTCAAAGAGTGTCAGATGGGGGAACAGGGCATAGTTCTGGAAGACCATGCCGATCGCACGTTCCCCGGGCGGCAGGTGCGTGATGTCGTTCCCCTCGAGCCGGACCGTGCCGTTGTCCGGTTGTTCAAAGCCGGCGATGATCCGCAGCAGCGTGGTCTTCCCGCATCCGCTCGGCCCGAGGAGGGCAAAGAATTCTCCGGATGCGATGTCGAGGGTGACCGCGCGGACCGCTGCAGTTCCGCCGAATGCCTTTGCAACCCGGTCCATGGAGAGCGCTGCCACCGGTCAGCCCCCCGCGGAATTCTGTTCACCGCGACCCCGGACGTGCTCATCCCAGAGCGACATCCATTCCTTCTCCCGCACGCTCAGCGTATCAAAGTCGACCGGAAGAGGTACGATGCGAAGCGCACCGATCCATGCGGGCAGGTCTCCGGGCGGGATGTCGGTCCTGGTCGGAATCCTCGCGAACTCGCGCGCCTGACGGAGCATGCTTGCGCGTGTCGTCACAAACTCGTAGAACCTCTCCGCTTCCGCCGGGTGCTTCGCGCCCCGGACGATTGCGATCGCATCGGTGATGACCGGCGTCCCGGAGGCGGGGATGACATAGCCGAACGGGTACTTGTTGGACTGTACCTGAATCATCACGTCAGGGAGATCCCAGACGGTCACCAGTCCCTCTTCCCGGGCGATTTTCAGATAGAGCTGCGTCGGATCGGAGGCGTACGATTTCGTATTGGCATCGAGCCGCCGAAGCCACGCGAGTCCCGACGCAACCGTGCCGCCGCGCATGATCTCGCGGGCTATCAGCGCGGAAAAGATCGTCCGCATCGTCCCGGACGCCAGCGGGGAGCGGATGATGATCTTTCCCTTCCACGCCGGCGCAAGGAGATCGTCCCAGTCCCCGGGCGCTTCTGCCGCAGTCACGCGCGCGTTGTTGTACATGATGACTTCCGGCGTCACGAATGTGCCGTACCAGAACCCGTTGCGGCTCTTGAAGGCCGGCGGTGCGGCGCTATCCCAGGAAGGGGTGTAGCGCCCGAGGAGCCCTTCCTGTTCCGCCCGCGCGAACGCCGTCATCGGCGCTCCCCACCAGACATCCGCCTGGGGGTTCGTCTTTTCCGTCCGTATCCTGTCGAGCGCATCCTGCGATCCCATATCGAGCCATTGGACATCGTCGCCCGGATAGGCCGCCTCGTACGCGCGTTCGAACGCAGAGAGCAATTCCTTCCCGTGGGGAGAATAAACAACGATCGGAGTCCTGCGCGGCCCGCCGCAGCCTGCGCACAGGAGAGCGGCCAGCAGGAACAGGCGGGACTTCATGGATGTGCTGTGCGCCCGGCGCGATACGAGAGCATGTTGGCGAAGCAGCGGAATGCACCCGCGTTCCCGTCCTTCAGTTCCCGGTACCAGACGAAGGACGTATAGATGTAGGAACCTTCGCCGGACCGTGTGGCGAGGTATGCCGTCGTGAGCGGTTGCTCATCGGGATCGCCGCTCGAAAGGAGTTGCACGTAGTCGGCGGGGACGTTGCCGGGGACATAGACGGCGCGTTCCTGCTTCCAGCCACGCCAGTCGTTCTCCCCGATTCTGTTCGGGACCGTGAGGAGCGGGTGATCGGGAGCGAGCATGGTCACGGGCGCGTCTTCATCACAGACCCGCCGCCGTGTGACCTGGAACGGGGCCGGGGCGTACTCGGGCTTCCATTCGGCTTCGCGCTGATACATGACCACAAGGTTTCCCCCGCGGCGCACGTAGTCGAGGAGCCGGCCATTATTGTTCCGCAGCGCTTCGCGGACCAGGTACGCGCGGATGTCGATGACAATCGTGGAGAACCGTCCGAGGTTCCCGCGCGCGAGATCCTCGTCCGTCACGAGCGCATACTCGAGCCCGAGCGTCGCCGCCGCGGATTCAAGCGTCGTATCATAGCTTTTGACGATGCCGAGAGAGATGCCGGGCGCAACCTCCGCATCAATGACGCTGATAACAACAGATTCCGACGCAAGTTCGGTGCGAATGTGAATCACGTACTCACCCGGCGCCACGCCGTCCGGAGGACGGACGCTCAGTTGTCCGCGGGCCACGCTGTCTTCCTGTTCGATGACGAATGCCGCATTGTCGGCTGACCAGCCGGCAGGGGCCCTGATGCCGATCCGCCCCGCGGTCTTATGCGGAAGATAATTCGTGACGGCGTACGCGAGGGAAACCCCCGAGCGGACCCTGCTCCGCAGGATACCTGCGGAGCGCGGGGTCACTGCGATCAACTGTGCCGGCGCAATTTCGATGCGGGGCCGCACGCCGACGACAATGTGCCTGCCGTTCAGGGTCATGGAGACGTGTCCCATCAGCTCTTCGCGGCGCTCCAGGGACCGGTACTGCGTGACGGTCTTCGGGAGCGTGACCTGGGCGCTCTCACCGACGGTGAGAGTGAATTTCCTCCGGTCGAGTTCGCGCGTTGTCTCCGGTGCCGCACCGGCTTCCTCCTCCATCAGCCAACCCTGCGGGAGGGAAAAACTCCAGTGCACGGACCCGAGCGTGCACCCGGGAGAAGATACGACCAGTTCACAGGGTACCCGCTGGCGGCGGACAACAACCGAATCATGCAGGGTGATACGTGCCTGGAGCCCGCACAGGCGGGCGGCAAGTCCGCCCGCTTCCTCCTCCCAGTGGCCGATCATCCGGCGTGCGAGGACCGAGAGCCGTCCCGTCGCACGGAGCGAATCGCATGCCGCGAAGACCGAGGAGACGATCGCAAGCGTTGAATCGGACGACATGGACGGATGGAGCAGATTGAGTGCCGCCCGGACGGGAAGGAGCCGGGCTGTGGACGGGTCATGGAACAGGTTGATGCCCGAGAAGAAATTTGTGCTGTCCTGCTCGTACAGGCTGTTCGAGCGCACCAGCCGGTAGAGGCTTTTCCCGCGCGTAAATGCGCGGAGATTCGCCCTGTCCAACCCCTGTGTCCGGTGCTCACGCAGGGCCTCGGACGCGATATCCAGGTAGGTGACGCCGCGGGTCCGGTCGGTGTCGTTGATTGCATTCGAGAGGTCCGCGGCCTGTTCGAATCTCCCAAACGCACGGAAGAACAATTTGCGGGGCTGCCAGAGAGCTATGCCGGGCTCCCGGAGCTGTTCAGGAAAGTACGAGGAGTCCGCCGCCGCATCAAACGCCGCCAGCGCCGTGATGGCAACCGCCTGGTGGTGACCGTGACCGTCGATCGTGTTGTGATTGGTGAAGATGACATCGGGCTTGAGCTTCCTGATCGCATACACGACCCGCCGGAGCACCTCCTCCTGTCCGCCCCACTTGCGGAACGCCTCCGACGCTGTTTTCGAATAGCCGAAATCGAGGAGGTTCAGGAAGTGGACTTCCGTGCCGAGGATGCGGCCGGCGCTTTCGGTCTCCCTGGACCGGCGGACTCCCAGCTCCTCATAGAGCTCGGGCCCCTTTTCGTTCTGCCCGCCTTCGCCCCGCGTGAAAAGGACCGAATATGCCCTGACGCCGTACCGCATCCGGTAGAGCGCAAGCGATGCGCCGTCCTCATCATCGGGGTGTGCGGAGAGGTCCATCAGAACCCCGTCGTGGGAAAGATCCCGTAACGCCTGGCGGAGGTCGGGAGCAGGGTCATTCTGTGCACGCGTGAAACCGGCCGCACCGAAGAGCAGCGTGACGACGACGAGTGATCGGAGACGCATAGGTTACAGGAGTAGTTCAGGAATAATGGTTTTTATCCGGTCCGTGGGAACGGCCCCGGCGCGAATGAGCCGCGGCCGTTCTTCCGAAACATCCACGATTGTCGATGGAAGGCTCGGCGGAAGAGCGCCGGCGTCGAGGTACAGGTCAACCCCGGAGCCCAGGGCGGTTTCAACCTCCCGGACAGATTGCGGCGCCGGTCCGCCCGACACGTTTGCGCTTGTCGACGTCACGGGGTACCCGCAGAGCGTCGCGAGCGCACGGCAGAGCGGGCTGGACGGGATACGAATGCCGATGGTGCCCGTTCCCTGCGTCAATCCATCGGAGACGCCGGGGGCTGCGGTAAAAACGAGCGTCAGGGGACCTGGCCAGAAGGCTTTCATCAGAGCGTGTGCTGCAGTGGAAATTTCGACGGCGAGACCGCGGACGGCCTCATCGGATGCAACGATGACGAGAATCGGTTTATTGTCCGGCCTGCGCTTGAGATCATGAACCTTCCGGATTGCCACGGGGTTCCACGCATTGGCCCCGAGCCCGTAGAGCGTCTCCGTGGGATAGACGATGACGCCGCCTGCCTGCAGGACTTCCGCTGCAAGGACCATCGCACGGTCTTCGGGGGCGGCGGGAGTGACTTTCATATGGAGGGCCATTCGTGCTCTTCGTTTGTGCTTTTATGGTGTTCCGGCTGGCGGCCCGGGCTCTTGCAGGACCGTCATCACATCCCCCCGGACACGGGAGGCCGGGATCTTCAGCATGCACTCAAACGTTCCGATGGGGCATCGGTTGCCGCCGTGAATTGAACAGGGACGGCAAGAGAGGCCTGCCGTTTCCACAATACGGTCCCTGATTCCTGCCGGGCCGAACCCGAACGAAGGGGCGGTCGCACCGAAAATCGCAACCACGGGAGTTCTCACGGCAACAGCGAGGTGCATCGGCGCGCTGTCATTGGAGACCAGGACCGCGCAACGTGCGATCAGTTCAGCCGACTGGAGGAACGAGAGTCTGCCGGAGGCATCGAGCACCGGCGTGCCGCTTGCGGCTGCGATGCGGCGGCAGAGCGGTGCATCGGCCTCCCCCCCAACAAACGCCACCGTGAGTCCGTCTGCAGCAAGGAGGCGGACGAGGTCTGCGTAGCGCTCTTCCGGCCATCGCTTTGTTTCCCAGACAGAGCCTGGCGCTACCGCCACCATCACACCCCGTCGTGCGTTGCCGTTATCCTGCCGCAACGAGCCGAGAATTTCGTCCACTCTCCGTCGGTCCTCAGAGCTGGGGTAAAGCCGTGGGAGGGGACGCCCCTTCCCCGAAATCCCGAGGGGCGCTGCAAGAGCCAGATTCCTCTCGATTTCGTGTTCATTTTTATTGTACCGGACCCGATCGGTCAGCAGAAAGCGACCGGTGCTTGACTCAAAACCAATCCGCATGGGGATGCGCGCAAACCAGCAGACCAGCGCGCTCCGGAGGGACCTGTGCGGAATGAGGGCGCAGTCGAACTTCCGTCGCCGCAGCAGGGCGGCCATCGCAACAATGCCCCGGACACCGCGCTGGCGGCCGCGCTTGTCATACGCGATCGCGTCCGCCACGGCCGGGTGCCCTTCTACGATACCCGCAGCCGACGGGGTCGTGAGGACGGAGATCGCCACTCCGGGGATCGCATCCTTCAGGACTTGCACGAGGGGAAGCATCAGGACGACGTCGCCGGGGAATGCCGTGTGAAATACGAGAATCGTACGTGGCGGGGTCATCAGGCGTCTTCACGGGCGGGCTCGGGGGCCGTCTCGCGTCGTGGTCCGGAGGGCGGTGTGTGCTTCCAGCGCTTGTGCATCCAGAGCCAGTGGTCGGGGTAGCGCCTGATATAGCGTTCGAGGACCGCGGTATGGCGCCGCGTCAGCTCGATGATGTTCTCCTCGGAGGATCCGTTCAGCCCCGTGCGATCGACTTCCTCATAGACGGCGCGATAGGTGCCGTCGGGCTGGCGTACGAAGAAGAACATGACAAGGGGTGCGCCGCTCTTGAGGCTGAACGCCGCCGCCCCCCTGTGCGTCGCGGCGGGCCGGCCGAAGAAGTCGATAAAAACGGACTCTTTGGGCCCGCTCTGATCGCCCAGCATGCCGACGATCCGTCCCTCGCGCAGGAGCCT
>JBGPYM010000067.1:0-13261 GCA_041493205.1 Bacteroidota bacterium | reverse complement strand
CGTCCACGCGAGCCACATTCTCATTCCGCTCTCCGGGTCCGCAGACAGCACGGAGGCAAAGGCGCTCGCTGGGAATGTTGCAGCGCTGGCACGCGGTGGAAAAGACTTTGCGGAACTGGCGCGGGAGCATTCGGGTGACGCCACCAACGCCCAGAACGGCGGCGATCTCGGCTGGTTCACGCACGGACGCATGGTCCCCGCCTTCGAGAACGCATGCTTTTCTGCAAAGCCCGGCCAGATCGTCGGGCCCGTCCGGACACCGTTCGGTCTTCACATCATCAAGGTGCTCGCCCGGGATTCCCGTGAGGTGAAACTGGCCCACATACTGATTACGATCGGGGCAAGCTCGCAGACAAAAAACGACGTCTTCGACCGCGCCAAAGATTTTACCTACAACGCGCGGGAAACCGAGTTCACGCACGAGGCGCAGCAGCTTGCATTTGACGTCAAGGAGGCCCAGATTCAGGAGAAGAGCGGGGTCATCCCGGGGATCGGCATCAACGAATCCGTTTCGCACTGGGCGTTCAGCGCGAAGGTGGGGAACGTCAGCGATCCGTACACCATCGCCAACGGCTATGCGGTGTTCAGCATCGCCGAGGCGAAGGACGGCGGGGTCCGCGCCTTCGACGAAGTCAAGGAAACCGTCAGGCCGTTCGTTCTGCGGAAGAAGAAGCTGGAACGCGCGCGGCAGATCGCCGCTGATGCGCGGGCGGCGCTCGCTCCCGGCGACAGCCTGGGCGCGGTCACCAGAATCAATCCCGCGGCGGCGGTGGAGCCGACCGGATCGTTCAATCTCGCAGGGTCCATTCCGGGCATCGGCCGCGATATGAGCTTTTTCGGCGCCGTGGCACCGCTGGCGCCGGGACAGATCTCTCCGGCGTTCATCGGCGCGCGCGGAGCGTATCTGATTCAGCTGATGAGCAGGTCCGATGTCGATTCGGGTGCGTTTACATCCCAGAAGGAAATTCTCCGTTCGCGGATGCTGCAGGAGAAACGGAGCCGCTTCCTGGCCGACTGGCTCGGGAAGCTCAAGGAGCAGGCGGACATTGAAGACCACAGGGATATCTTCTTCCGATAAGCGCCGGGCCGGCCTCAGGTGGGGATGGCTCGTTCTTCCGTGTGCCCTCCTGACGCTTGCGGCCGCTGCATCGCAGGCAGGGGACAAGGGGCTGAGCATCCTGCTGAAAGGGAACATGACGACGAGTTCCCAGCTCTTCCTGAACCCGGACGCCGCCGACATCGTCGCGCAGACCCAATCCCTCGCACTCACTGATTTCTTCGGCGTCGGCGCCGAGGTGAAATACCGCATTCCGGAAACGAGCGTCGCCGTCGGCATCTCCGCCGACTACATCCGCGCACGCGTCTCCAGCAGCATTTCCGCATTCCCCCGCAGATCCATCCCCACGGAGGACGGCTACACGGTGATTCCCGTGGAAGTCACCGGCTACTTCATCATCCCGTTTTCCGGAGAGAAATTCGGCGTCTACATGGGGGGCGGAAGCGGAATGTATTTCGGATACCGGACTTACCGCCTGGGGGACACCGAAGCTCCCGTGGTGAGCACAAAACCCGGGTTCGGGATCCATGTGCTCGGCGGCGTCAGCTTCCGGTTCTGGGGGCCGCTGGAAGCCGTCTTCGAAATGAAATTCCGCGATCTGCAGTTCGAATCGGAGAATGCATTCCCCGCTTCCCCCGTCCGGTATAACGGCACGGTGGTCAACGTGAGCACGAAGCCGTTCAAGTCCCGCACGCAAACCGACGGCATCGTGTTTCAGCTTGCCCTCTCGTTCAGTCTCTGACCGGTGTCCCACCCCGCTGCGCCCCCCCGACCCCATCGCGTGTACCTCACCGGATTCATGGGGAGCGGCAAGAGTACCGTCGGTCCCATCCTGGCAAATACTCTCGGGTACACGTATTGCGATCTCGACGCAATCATCGAAATGCGGACGGGCGCGACCATCGCCTCCCTCTTCCGTGACCGGGGGGAAGTGGAATTCCGGAAACTGGAACTGGAGAACTTCCTGAAAGAAAGCGGGGCGGAACGCATCGTCATTGCACTCGGGGGAGGAGCCCTCACTGACCCGGGGACCATGGCCCATGCGAAAGCCACCGGCGTGCTTGTCTATCTCCAGACTCCCCTGGATGACATCATGCTGCGGCTCGGGAAGAAGACCGACCGTCCCCTCCTGCTTGCGACGGACGGTGTACCGCTGGATGACCGGGCGCTCCGCGACCGGGTGCGCACGCTCCTGGCAGCCCGGGAGCCAGCATACCTGACGGCAGATATCATCGTCAGCACTGCCGGGGGGAACCTCGGACGCACCGTGGACCAGATCGCCCGTGAACTTGCACGTTTCCTTCCTCGCTGACTGCGCCTGTTGCCCCGCCGCAACTCCTTGCATTTCAAGCGGTTGATAGATATATTTTCCTTTTTAGGGGAAGAATCCTGACGATGTTCACTGAACAACGCCTTCGCGGACTGCTGGAGAATTTCAAGGGGAAGACGATCGCCATCGTGGGCGACCTCATGATCGATCGTTATTACTGGGGGTCGGTCCACCGCGTCTCTCCGGAGGCGCCCGTCCCGGTCGTCGAAGTGGAGTCCGAATCAGTCCGGTTCGGCGGCGCTGCGAACGTTGCAAACAATATCCAGGCACTGGGGGGGACGCCCTTTCTCGTCGGGCTGACGGGCAACGACCATCCCGGGGAATTGTTCGCGCAGATGCTCTGGGATCAGGGATTTGACGCGGCAGGCATCATCGTCGATCCGGCCCGCCCCACAACGATCAAGACACGTGTTATCGCGGCAGGCCAGCACGTGGTCCGGTTCGACAACGAGTCAAAACAGGAATGTCCGGAAAATCTCCGCGAACGGCTCATCGCCGCCGTTGTCGGCAACATCGGGTCCATCGACGGCATCATTATTGAGGACTACAATAAGGGAACGGTCACCCGCGAGCTGATTCATGCCGTCGTGGCAGCAGCACGGAAACACAACAAACCCGTGACGGTCGATCCCAAGTTCAATAATTTTTTTGAATACAAAAACGTGACAGTCTTCAAACCCAACCGCCGTGAAGTCGAGGAGGTGGTCGGGGGGAGGCTGAAGACGACCGAAGATGTGGAACGGGCAGGGGCAAAGCTCCTGCAGGCCCTGGGCGCCCGGAATGTCCTCCTCACCCGGGGCGAGGAAGGAATGTCCCTGTTCGAGGCGGATGGGGGTGTGCTCCACATCCCGACGACGGCGGACGTCGTGCAGGACGTCTCGGGAGCCGGGGATACCGTGATTGCCACGCTCACCATGTCCCTGGTGGCGGGGGCTGACGTCCGCGAGTCGTGCCGGCTTGCAAACTTCGCCGGCGGTGTTGTCGTCGGGGCGGTGGGGATTGTCCCGATCATGCCGGAGCAGCTTGTCAGTGCCGCCCTGAAGGCGGCCGGAAGGGACGGGCGCTGATGGGCGCTGTCGTGCCGCTCAAGAGACTGGTGAGGATCCGCGCCCGGCTCGGACGGGCCGGGAAACGCGTTGTGTTTACGAACGGAACCTTCGACATCCTGCATCGGGGGCATGTGGACTACCTTGCCGCCGCCCGCAGGATGGGGGACGTGCTTGTGGTAGGACTGAACAGCGATGCCTCCATCCGTCGCATCAAAGGACGGGGACGTCCGATCAACCGTGCGCGGGACCGCGCGGCGGTCCTCGGGGCGCTGTCGTCCGTCGATTATGTCTGTCTGTTCGTGCAGGACACGCCTGCGGTCATGATCGGCCGCCTGCGCCCCGATATCCTCGTGAAAGGCGCTGACTGGAAGAAATCGGCAATCGTGGGGCGTGATGTTGTCGAAGCGCACGGAGGCGCGGTGCGAACCGTGCGACTGACTCCGGGACGGTCGACGTCCGGGGTCATCCGGCGGGTGCTCCGCGCGTATGCCGCCGGCCGCCGGCGATGAACAACCGGCGCAAGAGGGGGTGAGCAACGTGCGGAAGATACGCATCATAGCGGTCTATGGACTCGCCGGCCTGGCGCTCTTTGTTCTGCTGGCAGGCGCATTCACGCAGACACAGGTCTTCCGGGACCGGCTCCGCGCGTTCGCATTGGCCCAACTTTCCACCGCGCTGAATGCGGAAGTCCGGATGGGCGAAATCCGCGGCAACATCGTCACCGGATTTTCCGTTGACACCGTCGGCATCGACGTCGAAGGCCAACCCCTCTTTCGCCTCGCACGGCTGGAACTCTCCTATAATCTGCTTGCGATCCCCGGCAAATCGGTTTCTGTCCGGAGCCTCACCCTCGATCACCCGGAAATTATGCTTGCGCGTCCCGCGGGGGGAGAGTGGAATATCTCCCGCATGGTCAGACCGCACCCGGCGGGGTCGGGAGAATTCGACTGGGTGATCGCGCTCGCCCGCCTTGAAATCCGGGAAGGCACCATCACCGTTATGGATTCTGCGGCGATGGTCGCGCCGGGACATGCGCCGCCCGACGAGGGAAGCGTGGAATACCACTCCTTCACGCTCCGCCATGTCAACGCCGTCCTGCATGCGGATGTCAGCAATGCCGACAAGCGCGTGACGATCACATCATGTTCGTTCACCGCCGACCGGCCCGACTTCCGGCTCAAACAGCTGAGCGGAGTGTTCAGACTGACCCCGGCAGAAGTGCGGGCCGACAGCGTCCGGATCGTGACCGCACGCTCCCATCTCGCACTTGACGCGGCAATGCGCGACATCGATCTCCTGGGCAGGATTGACCTCCGCGCACTGAAGGATGCGCCGGTCACCCTCTCCCTGCATGCCCATCCCATCGACATGGATGAGCTGAAGGAATTCCTGCCGGCCACCGATTTCCTGACGGGCAAGGTCACGACGGATCTCCGGGCCGACGGTGAATTCGGCGATCTCAACGTGCGCCAGCTCGACCTCGGCTTTGGTTCATCCTCCCTGTTTCTCCGGGGCGGCCTGTACAATCTGCACGATCCCGGCAATCTGACGCTCAATGTGAAAATCACCGAGAGCACCATCGTGCCGGCAGACGTCCCCGCCCTGATGCCGCCGTTCGATCTTCCGGATATGAGTCCGGTCGGTATTGCCACGCTCAACCTCGAATTTGAGGGGAGACCCGTCGATTTCAAAACCAAGTTTCTCCTGGAGACACCCGCCGGCCGCCTCCAGAGTTCCGGATTTGCGCTGACGGTCGGCGGTCCGTCGTCTCTGAAATATGACGGGGCTGTCCTGTTTGAAAACCTCAACCTTGCACAGGTGCTCGACGACAGCCGGATGAAGAGCGCTCTGAACGGCACCCTGCACGTTCACGGCAAAGGCGTGCGCATGCATCAGCTCTCGTCGGACCTGTCGCTCCAGATCGACACGTCGGCGTTCCGGGGCATTCCGGTGGAGCGGACCCGAGTCACGGTCAATGCCCAGCCTCGCAAGCTGGTTGTCGAAGGCATCATCGATCTCGGCGAGATGCGGGCGGCCCTCCACGGCACGCTCGACGAACCCGAAGGAGGAGAGCCCGCGTTCAGCATCGAGGCGGATGTCGCTTCCCTCAATCTGGAGCACATCCTCCGCGATTCGTCGTACAACAGCGACATCACCCTGAAGCTCAGGGCGGAAGGGACGGGGGTGACCTGGAACTCGCTCAACGGGAACGCCACGGCGGATCTTTCTTCCTCCCGTTTTCGTGACTACGAAGTCACGCAGGGGGATTTTCATCTGACCATTGATCAACGCGACTCACTGAGCAAGTCGCTTCAGTTCACGTCGAATATCGCGGACCTGACGATCACCGGAGCCTTCGACCTGCCGTACCTGGCGGCCCTGCTCCCGTTCGAACTCGGCAATCTGCGGGCAGCCCTGGGGGAAAAGATCGCAGCCATCGATTCCGGACTCCTGAGCGGTGTGGACCGGGTGCGCCTGGCTTCGCGCGCACGTGCGCTTGATCAACGCCATGCCCCGCTTGACGCGCAATATGTCGTACGGGTCAAGGACCTGGAACCGCTGTCGGCTGCAGCAGGCGAGAAGACGTTCAACGGCGCAGGGCTGCTGAGCGGGACCATCCGCGGCGGCTATGAAAATGTCTCCCTGCGATCCGAGTTGTCCGTGGACAATTTCTTTTACGGGACCGCCGATGCGGGGATATTGATTGAAAACGGAAGTGCATCGCTGGACCTCCAGTCGCTTGCCCCCGCGCGACCGCTGAACAAGCTGGCAATGCGCCTGCAGGCGCACGCCGGACAGTTTCTCGTCAACAGGGACGCCCTCGACAGCCTGGATCTGTCGGTCGACTACCGCAATGAGTCGGCACTCTTTGAAGGGAGCGCTCTGATCAATGCGGCATACCGTCTCCATGCGGGGGGCGATGCACGCGTCGGTGAAAACAGCGTCACGGTCGGCATCAGGGCCCTGGACGCTGCGTACCAGAACTTCGCCTGGCGGGCCGACCCGGGTGCGGTGCTGCGCGTCAATCACGTGGGAGCCGGCGTGGAAGGGCTTGTCATGCGGCGCGACACGCAGACGGTGGCGGTGCAGGCGGCGATCGGACAGGGAAAAACAATCGCTGCGACCATCGACGGATCACACCTTGATCTCGACGACTTGAAATATCTGCTGGCCGATGAAGAGCTCGGTCCGATGGGGCAGGCCTTCGCCGGCAGCGGCGGGTTTCATGCCACCGCCGATGGCACGATTGGAAATCCGGTGTTCTCTGTGACAGTTACGGGTGAGAACATTTCGTTCCGGACGCTCCCCTTCGGGCGGCTGAGCGGAGCATTCCGGTACGAGAACCGCCTCCTGATGTCGCATGTCCGGGTGAACGGGATGGGGGAAGCACTGGAAGCGCCCCCCGTCATGACGGTCGAAGGTTCGCTGCCCATCGACCTGGCAATCGAATCGGCAGGGGAACGGATTTCGGACCAGCCGATGAACATGCGGATCGTCTCGCGCGGCATTCAGATGAACGTCCTCGATCCCCTGCTTCCCACGTTCAATCAATTGAGCGGCGTGATGGCGTGCGATCTCACACTGGCAGGCACCCTTCGCCACCCGACCTATGACGGCAGCATCGGCATCACCGAATGCGGGTTTCTCTTCGTGCCGAACAACATTACCTACACGCTCAACGGAACCTTCAACCCTTCCGGTGACCGCATACGGGTCGCCGATTGTGTGGTGCGAAATGTTCCGGAGGATGAGCAGTCGGGGCGGAAGGGGGAAATCCACCTCAGCGGCGACTTTTCCCTCAGGGACCTGAAGCCGGGCGAATTCAACCTGAACGCTGCGGGACAGCTGCTCGTGGTGAAGGAAACCACCAGGAAATCGTCGCTCGAGGTGTACGGGGACCTGTTCGTGGAAATCGGTCCCGGGCCACTCCGGTTCACCGGTGAAGTGGACAACTCGCTGCTCAAGGGATCGCTGCTGATCAGGAATTCAAGTCTCGTCTTCCCGCCGACCGAGGCGGTCGTTGCGGACGAATCCGCCCAGTCTGTCCCGGTCTCGACCGTGGATGACACTCTTCATACGGTCCCCGGACGGGATCTGAGCGTCGTCTCTCGTTATCTCGGCACCGAACGCGCCATGACCGGCAGCGGTGCGGGAGCCGAGCTGAAGAAGTCCCGCTCATTTATCGAGGGGCTCCGTTATGACCTCGACGTCGAAACGGGCGGTGCCAACACGGAGATCCGGATGATCTTCAACCCCGCCACCAGCGAGGAGCTCGTGGCGAGTCTCGACGGCAAATTCACTATCACCGACGACGGGACCCGGTGGACGGGCGAGCTCAATGTCGATCGCGCGTATTACAACTTCTTCAAGAGGTTTGACGCGACAGGGACCATCCGCTTCACCGGGGATCTTATGAACCCCGAGCTGAATATCGTGGCAACGTACAAGGGGACACGAAACCTCACCGACTCCACCGGGCAAAAAAACGTGCAGGAACCGGTCGTGGTCTCCGTGAAAATCACAGGGACACGATACGTACCGAAGGTCGAGTTCTCCATGACCATTGACGGGCTCGACTATTATGCCTATCAACGTGGTCCCAAATCGAACGACGTACAATCTGACGCCATCCAGTTTATCGTCGCGGGCAACTTCCCTCTGACCGCGACACAGAAAACCGATCTCGCGTCGGAAGTCCGGGCGACAGCGGGTCTTTCCCTGCTGACCGGTGCGACATCCCTGCTGACCGGCAGGCTCTCGGACTTCCTCCGGACCCAGACGGGGTTCATCAGCTCCGTCGAGCTCAGTTACGGAGGAGGGGAATCAACCGAGCTGCGCCTGAGCGGAACAGCGTGGAACGGTTACTGGCGGTACGGAGGCAAGATTCTCAACGGACCGTTCAGCGTCGCGAACATCAGCATCCTGTATTCGTTCGGCACGATCTTCAACAACCCCTCCCTCCGCAATCTCATGTTTGAGCTCGAACATCGCGTCGAGCCGGGTACACTTGGCGAATCGAGCGACCTCAAGCGCATTTATTCCGCACGGCTTTATTACCGGTTCTCTTTTTAACAGACACATCCCCCGGGGTGACGATATCGCAGCACTCAAGCAACGAACACTCGCATTTCTTTCCGCGCACCGCAGGCCCCCGACCACGCTCAAGGATCTCGCGAAACATCTGAAAGTGAAAGGGAAGGAGGAGTACCGCTCCCTGCGCGAGCTCGTGGATGAGCTCGAGCGAAAGGGAATCCTCGAAGCGGACGACCGCGGCAGGTTCCGCATGGCGCCACGGCAGCCGGACCCGGGGAAGAACAGTGCGCAGGGCCCGGGAAAACTCACAGGCACCCTCCACATGAACCGGCGCGGGTTCGGCTTCGTGACGGTGGAAGGACAGGAAGAGGACATCTACATCGCCCCCCGCAATCTTCACACAGCTCTCCATGGCGATGTGGTTGCCGTGGTCCCGTTTGCGCGAAGCGCATCCCGCGGGAAGAAAACCGAGGATAACCGGACGGAAGGCGAGGTGGCGGCGATCGTCACGCGCACGGTCACGACCGTCACGGGGAGGCTCGAGGCAAGCAAGACATCATTCTTTGTGGTTCCCGACGATGAACGGTTCACGCGGGACATTTACGTCTCGCGCGAGGATGCGGCACGTGCAAAGCCCGGGGACAAGGTCGTCGTGCGGCTGAACGAGTGGACCGACGAGCACCTGAATCCGGAAGGAGAGATCACCGAAGTGCTCGGGACGGCGGGCGATGCCCGGGTGGAGGTTCTCAGCGTGGCGCGGACCTTCGGGCTCCCTCCCTCATTTCCTGCAGACGTGGAACGGGAGGCGGCTGCGCTCCCCGGCACGATAGCGCCGGCGGATCTCACAGGCCGCGTTGATTGCAGGCGACAGACGGTCGTCACCATCGATCCGGAGGATGCAAAGGACTTTGACGACGCGCTCTCATGGGAGAGGGTCGACGCGACGACCGTCCGGCTTGGGGTGCACATCGCCGACGTAAGCCACTTCGTCCGCGAGGGATCGATGCTCGACCGCGAGGCCTATGCGCGCGGGACCAGCGTCTACATGGTCAACGAGGTCATTCCGATGCTTCCCGAGCGGCTGTCGAACGACCTGTGCAGTCTTCGTCCGGCAACCGACCGGCTGACCTACAGCGTGTTCATGGATGTCGATGATCACGGCACCGTCCTCAGTCACGAGATCGTCAAGAGCGTCATTCACAGTACCCGCCGGTTCTCGTACGAGGAAGTCCAGAAAATCCTGGAGGCAGGCAGAGGAGAACATGCGGATGTGCTCCTTCCGCTTTTCGCACTCTCAAAAATCCTGCTGAAGAAGCGGAGAAAAAACGGGAGTCTCGATTTTGACACCGGAGAGGCGAAATTCAAATTCGACGCGGAGGGTCTCCCGTCACAGATCATCAAAAAGACCAGACTCGACGCACACCGGCTCGTTGAAGAATGCATGCTGCTGGCAAACCAGACCGTGGCACAGCACATCGGGGTCGCCAAACGGGAGGCCGATGTCAGGCCGTTCCTTTACCGGGTGCACGATCTGCCTGACCCCGGAAAGTTGCGTGAGCTGGGGACGTTCGTCCGGCAGTTTGGCTATGCGCTCGATGCCAAAACCGGGGTCTCGTCACGCGAGTTGCAAAAACTGCTCGACAAGGTCGAGGGGTCGGAAGTGGAAAATGTCATCAATGAAGTTGCCCTGCGCTGCATGGCGAAGGCCGTGTATGCCACAAAGAACATCGGCCACTACGGCCTTGCCTTCTCCCACTACACGCATTTCACGTCGCCGATCCGCCGGTACCCCGACCTGATCGTCCACCGTCTCCTGGAAGAGTATGCCCGGGGGGTACAGGGTGCACGGCTGGAAGAAATCCGCAAATCCCTCCCCGCAATCGCCCGGCAATCCTCCGAGCGGGAACGGGTGGCGAACGAGGCCGAACGGGCCTCCGTCAAGGTGATGCAGGTGGAGTACATGAAAAGGCATGTTGGCGACGAATTCGCGGGGGTGATCACCGGTGTAACGAATTTCGGCATTTTTGTCGAAATCAACGACCTGCTCGTGGAGGGAATGATTCCGGTCAGGGAACTGACGGACGACTATTACCTGTACGACGAAAAGAACCATGCCCTCCGCGGGCGGTCACGCGGGAAGGTCTACCGGCTGGGCGATCATGTCAGTATCAAGGTCCTCTCGGTAAGCGCCGAGAGCCGGAAAATCGATTTTGCGCTGGTGGATTGAGGGAGAACCAAATTGCCCGGGAAAGCGTTAACAGAGTACCTGACAACGGATTGCATGTTCCCGGCCATATGTGTAGAATAGGGTCAGGCGATTCGTGACCACAATCTTGCGAGGGGGGTTATGTCATCGACTCTGAGACGCATGGGATCAGGAGCGGCGATCGCCCTCCTTGCGCTCATCTTCCTGCCCGCGGCGGGCAGTGCACAGCAGGAAGAGTTCGGGAAGAACAAGGTACAGTACACCAGGTTTCACTGGTCATTCATTCAGACTGACCACTTCGACATCTATTTCTCCGACGGGGGGCAGTACCTCGCGGAGTTTACCGCCACGGCGGCCGAGTCCGCCTACACCTCCATCAGCAAATCCTTCCGCTACCAGCTGGTGAACCGCGTCCCGATCGTTGTCTACAATTCGCACAACGAATTCCAGCAGACCAACGTCATCAATGAATACCTGGAGGAAGGGATTGGCGGCGTGACCGAGCTCTTCAAGAACCGGGTCGTGCTCCCCTTCGAAGGCGAGTACCGCAAATTCCGCCATGTCATCCACCACGAGCTCGTGCACGCGGTGATCAACGACATGTTCTACGGAGGTTCGATCCAGTCGATTATCGCAAACAACATCACGCTCCAGCTTCCCCTCTGGTTTAACGAAGGCCTTGCGGAATACGAGGCGCTGAAGTGGGACACGGATTCCGACATGTTCCTGCGGGATGCGACCGTCCACGAGTACCTGCCCCCGATCAACCAGCTGAACGGCTACTTTGCCTACCGGGGCGGACAGTCGCTCTGGTGGTACATAGCGAACAAGTACGGCGAGCAGAAGGTGGGGGAGATCCTCAACCGGATCAAAAGCACGCGGAACGTCGAAGCAGGGTACAAGGGCTCCATCGGTCTCAGTCTCGAGGAGCTGAACGAGCGGTGGCAGAAGGAGATGAAGGTCATGTACTGGCCGGATATCGCCAAGCGCGAAGAACCGGCTGATTACGCGCGTCGCCTGACGGATAACCGCAAGGACGGCGGGTTCTACAACACGAGTCCCGCCATATCCCCCCAGGGGGATAAGATCGCGTTCATCTCGAACCGGAACGACTACTTTGAAGTGTTCATCATGAACGCCGCGGACGGAGCGATCCTGCAGAAGGTCGTCAGCGGATCAACCACCAACAACTTTGAAGAGCTGCACCTGCTCACGCCGGGGATCAGCTGGTCCCCCGACGGGAAAAAGCTCGCGGTTGCCGCCAAGGCGGGAGCCGAAGATGCGATTCAGATCATCGACGTCGCAGAGGGAGATGAGGACAAGCTGACCTTCGGGCTCGACGGGATATTCTCGGTTGAATGGTCACCCCAGGGCGACAGGCTCGCCTTCGTCGGAAACACCCAGCGCCAGTCGGATATCTTCATCTATGATTTCAAGTCGAAGGAACTGACGAATCTCACCGACGACGTGTACAGCGACGGGCGTCCGGGCTGGTCGCCGGACGGGTCAACGATTTATTTCTCGTCCGACCGCGGCACGCCGAAGCAGGAAGAGTCGGGCGACATCCGCCATCACGACTACAGCCAGGACGATCTCTATGCGCTCACGGTCGCGACCCGGAAGGTCGAGCGTCTGACCGACTGGGCGCACAGCAACGAAGGATCGCCGGTGGTGTCGCCGGACGGGAAGAAAATTCTCTTTGTCTCCGACCGGAACGGCATCAACAACATCTATGAGCTGAATCTCGAGACGCGGCACTGGCGCCCGCTGACGAACTCCCTCAGCGGCGTCTACCAGCTCTCCCTCTCCCGCGACGGGTCGAAGCTCGTGTTCTCGTCCCTCAATCACGGCGGATTCAACATCTTCCTGATGCGAAGCCCGTTCGAGCGCGATCTGAAGATCGCGGAACTCGAGCCGAGTGAGTATTACAAGGCGCTGTATGCCTCCGGGGCGAAGGAGCAGGTGAAGAAGGAGCAGCCGCCTCCCGCCGTGGCAGCAGTGACGCCCCCGGCACCCGCCCCCGCAGATACGAGCGGACTCTACGGCAGGGAGATACAGATCGACTTCTCCAATTACGTGTTCAAGGACACGTACGAAGAAGCGGTGCCAAAGGATTCAATGATTGCCCGCATGCCCAAGATTGCCGAGAACCTCGACGAGAAGGGGAATTACAAGGTCAATAAGTACAAACTGAATTTCACGCCCGACATTATCTACGGCAATGCGGGATACGACACATTCTACGGCGTTACCGGATCGACGATCATGGCGTTCAGCGATCTCCTGGGAGATCATCAGATCATCTTCTCGACGAATCTGCTGCTGGACCTGAAGAACAGCGATTTTGCCCTGCAGTATTATTATCTGCCCGAACGGATCGATTTCGGATTCGGCGGATTCCACAGCGCGCGCTTCGTGCTGATCAACGGTTCCTGGCACGGCACCAACCTCTGGCAGCCGGAGAAGTTCACCAGCGCGGTGCTCGGCTTCCTCAGCGACGTGGAGGCGGACAAGCCCGTCGCGGCGGAGACAGAAGTCTAGCGATTTCGCGGGTCAGGCTTTAGCCTGACTGTAGGGGCGCATCG
>JBGPYM010000034.1:0-17195 GCA_041493205.1 Bacteroidota bacterium | reverse complement strand
TTCAACGCATTCCGCATCCATGTATAATCCGTCTTCACCGCGACATTGAAAACCGGCTTCAGCGTCAGACCCAGGACGATGTCGCTCCTGTCGTATTGAGAGAGCGGCGTAAACCCGCTGGTCCGGGCCTGGGTGTTGTAACGTTCGTAGCGCAGAAAGAGGAGGAGGTTCGCGTCCGAAGCGGGATCGATCAGCGGCAATATATCGTACGCGCCTTCGACATAATACCCGAACAGACGGCCGGCTACGTTTCCCCCGTACCTCCTGTTGATCAGGCCGGCATCGCCGATCGATGCATCCGCGACGACGCCCCGGAGTGAAAGCCGGTTCACGGTGTACCGTACATCGGCAGACCAGAGGAACACGGCGGCGCTGCCGATGCTGTCTATCCCCGCGTCCGCGCCCCCGGCGAAGAACGAAGCCCCCAGCGCAAGCCCTGTGCCGGGGGAGTAGTCGAGACGTCCGCTCAGCGAGGGATTGACGGGATTGCTTTCAAAACCCTCCTGGCGCCCTCCACGGATGCCGTTGGCCGCGTCAAATCCCGCCGCATTCAGCCCCGCCGTGCAGTAGAGCTGATACTGAACCCCCTCTGCCGGTGCACCGTAGATTCCCGCGCCCGCCTCCCGCCACGTTGTTGGAATGAGAGCGTCATCCACGGCGGGCCGCTCCACGCCGTTGAATGCGGGAGGTTCATGCGTGAGATTCACCAGGCCCACCGGGATCAGCACAATCCCCGCGCGGATGCCGAATGCGTCACTGAGATGAAAATCGAGGTATGCCTGTTCCAGGGCAACTTCACCGCCGTCTGCCGCGCCGGCTTCGATCTTCGTGTGCTCAATCTCGAGCTCGGAGCGGAACGATATCCTGTCGGTGAACGAGTGGGCGAGGAAAATCACGAAGCGGTGGAAATCAATCTGGCCGCGGGCGGTGCCATCCGGTTCGTTGTAATGAATCTCGCCGTACCCCCCGATGGTGGGGCGTGGCTGCTCCTGCGAAAACGCTGTCGCGCAGTGTAACGTCGCTGCGCAGAGTACGGTGTGAGCGATCGTCATGCGGTGCTCCTGTGTGTGGTGCGAGGAAGGAACCGGCCCGGATCCCTGCGCCTTGACAAACGGAGCACCCTTCAGTATATTAACAATGAAGAGGCGCCCGGCGCATGCGCCGAGAGCGATTCTTTTATTGAAGGCGTGCCCTTCACACCTTTGGCGAGGTTGGGCGCGCCTTTTTTTACATCCCGATACTCTCCTGCCGCTTCGGTTCCTCCGTTCGTGCGGCACCGTCGTCCGGTGCGGCGCAGTTGCAGTCGGATCCGCAGGCACGGGCCTGTCTCCGACGGTATGAACGGACCTGCATCCGGATCAGCAGCGATGCTGCGGCCGCAACCAGAACGAGCGCCGCCGGTTCCTGCCAGTTCATGTTCCCCCCAGCCCGAGTGCTATCCCCGCGCGGTACACGATAAAGGTGACGGTGTAGGCAAGGAGTGTCATGTAGCCGAGCTGGAACAGCGGCCACTTCCACCCGTTCGTCTCCCGTCGCATGACTGCAATAGTCGAGAAGCACTGCATGGCCAGGACGTAATACACCATGATGCAGATGCCGGTGAGCGCCGTAAACACCGGGCGGCCTGTCGCGGGGTCCCGGTCTTCCCTGATCTTTTCCGGAAGCGAGACGCTGGCATTCGCGCCCGACCCCTGCTGCATGTTGTACATGGTTCCCATGGTGCTCACGAATACTTCGCGCTGAATGAGCGATGTCACCAGTCCGACCCCGACCTTCCAGTCGAAGCCGAGCGGACGGATAAGCGGTTCCATCAATTCCCCGGCCTGCCCGACGAAGCTGTGGCGGAGCCGCTCGGCGGGTGACCCGCCCTCCATCCTGGGATACGCGGCGAGAAACCAGAGCACGATCGACGCAGCAAGGATGATCGTCCCCGCCCGCCTGAGAAATGCCCACGCCTTCTCCCACATGAGGAGCAGGATGGACCGGAGCGAGGGGATCTTGTAGGGGGGAAGCTCGATGATGAACGCGCGCCCGGACCCGCGGAGAAATGTCTTCTTGAACAGCAAGGCGAGCAGGAGCGCCATGATGAGGCCCAGGAGGTACATGGACAACATCGTGACGCCGCGCATGGAGATGAATCCGAGCAGGGTCGTCGCCGGGATGAACGCGGCGATCATCAGCGTGTAGACCGGAAGCCGGGCGCTGCAGCTCATCAGGGGAGCCACCAGCATCGTCGCGAGGCGATCGCGTGGATTCTCGATTGTCCGGGTTGCCATGATCCCCGGAATAGCGCAGGCAAACGAACTCAGCAGGGGAATGAACGACTTGCCGTGCAGACCCACCGCACTCATCAGCCGGTCCATGATGAACGCGGCACGGGCCATGTACCCCGTGTCCTCCAGAAGGCCCAGGAAGAGGAACAGGAACATGATCTGCGGAAGGAACGTGACAACGGCCGCCACACCCGCAATCCCCCCCTTGATGATCAGATCCCGCAGATCGCCCGGGGGCATGACCAGCGCAACTTCCGCACCCAGCCAGTCGAACCCCGCCCCGATCCACGCCATCGGCGCCGCAGCCCAGGAAAACATGGCCTGGAAAAGAAACGCCATCAGCCCCAGAAAAATGAGAACACCCCAGATGCGATGGGTCAGGACGGCGTCGATGCGGTCGCTCACGCTCGCCCCGGTAACGGCCCGCCGCGTGACAGAACGGGCACATACCCCCTTGATCCAGGCATACCGGGATTCCACAAAGACCGACCGCCGGTCGAACCCGAGGAAATCGAGCTTTTGATGATCCCGCCGGACATGCGAGAGAACCTCCGGAGCGTACCGGTCCATCTGCTCGAACGCCGGCCCGTCTGCCGTCAGCAATCCTATCGCTTCGTGGAGGGCATGGTGGGCAGGGAGCCGGTGGACGTCCTGCAGGATGCCGACAAGCTCCTCGGTCTCCTTTTCCACGGGGGCGGGGAGCGTCCAGAGCTGTGCCTTCCTGCTGGCGGTCGTCGTCTGCTGCATCGCCCGCTTGAGATCTTCGGTGCCGGTTCCCTTGCTTGCCACCGTCGGTATGACCGGGACGCCGAGTTCGCCGGCGAGAGCGCTGCTCCTGATCGCCATCCCCGACTTTTCAGCGATATCGACCATGTTCAATGCGATCACCAGCGGGAGACCGTGGTCGATGATCTGGCTGACCAGGTAGAGATTGCGCTCGAGGTGGCTGGCGTCCACAACACAGACGACGAGATCCGGAGGCGGGTCGTACGCACCCGTGCCGAGCAGGATCTCCGTCGCGATCTTCTCGTCAGGTGAACCTGGGGTCAGGCTGTAGGTGCCGGGGAGGTCGAGGAGGAGCGCCTCACCCCCGTCCGCAAACCGAAGACGCCCTTCCTTCCGCTCGACGGTGACGCCCGGGTAGTTTCCCACCTTCTGGCGGAGCCCCGTCAGGGCGTTGAAAAGCGTCGTCTTCCCGGAATTGGGATTCCCGACAAGGGCGATGAGCCGAGTGCTCATGAGCGCCGCCTGCGCTAGTCGAGATGAGAAACATGGATCCCGCTCGCCAGGCTGCTGTTCAGCCCGACACGGGTATCGTACACTTCACAGATGATGTTCCCGTATCCGCGCATGAGACACCGGACGATCGCATTCTCGCAGAATCCGAGCTCACGCAGTCGCGTGGATATTTCGGGCCGTGACGAGAGCCGTTGAATGCGGACACGGGCGCCGATCGGCGCATCACTGAGGGTCATGGAAGAACGTGGAGTCATTGCCGGGTTATGCCTTCTTTCTGCATGCGGAACATGTTCCGAAAATCTGAAGCGTTGAGCTCTGCGGGACGAAATGCTTGTCGTCGCACACCTCGTCCTGGATCTTCTCCAGCCGCTCGTTGATGAACTCGATAATGTCTCCGCACTCGAGGCAGATCATGTGGTGATGGTGGGGACGGCCGAACGCCTTTTCGTAGCGGGACGTGTTTTCCGCGAACCGGTATTTCGATACCAGCCCGCAGTCCTGCAGGAGATCGAGCGTGTTGTAGACCGTCGCCTTCGAAACCTTGATCCCCTTTGTGATCATCCTGTAGTACAGGTTGTCGGCGTCGAAGTGGCCCTGGCTCTGGAGGACGGCGTCAAGCACTGCAAACCGTTCGGGCGTGGCACGAAGCTTCCCCTTCGCTTTCAGGAACTTCGTCAGAACATCGTGTGCGGACTCGACATCCATCGGGTATGCCCTTATTTAGAATTGGTCTAAATAAAAATAAGGACAATCGCGGTCTGAGTCAAGTGAAATGTGCCGGGTCTTTAAAAGGGATGCTCAAAGGAGAGATACAGGAAGGCGCCGGAGGTGTTGCCACCACCGGCAAGCTTGACTGGAACAGCTAATCCTGGAACGATTTGCAGGGATCCCGCATTTATCGCATATCGTACACCGGGACTTATAATCGCTTCTGTAGATCGCGCATATTCACCGCTTTCCCCGATTTCACCGGCTGACAGGAGGAGGGTCTCAGCAAGAATGTTGAAGTCCTGAGTTGCCAGCCATATAATGCTCCCCCCAACGTTATAAGTAGCCAGCGTTCGCTTCACGTTGGCTCCCCCCGCACGTATCTCGTCGAATCCGGGCTCCAACGTCACTCCTGCGTTCAGGTGTACCGCAAATCGATTCGAAATCCGCTTGCTGATGGGAATATCGAACTGCCATCCAGCAGTCTTCGATCCGGACGCAGCCGGACCTGTTCCGGTCCTGAGGATGACCGAAAGACGCGGTGCAATTGCAGCCCAATTATCGCTGTCAAAGAGTTGATACCTGTAATTCAGGAGGATGTCGCCGAACCCGCCTGCTCCGTTTACACCAAGGTAGGGGAGTGTATAGCTGAATTGATGCGTCTGTCCCGATATCGGCCATTCCTGCGTAAATGTGAACTCAACTGTCCGTGAAGGGGCTGAAAAGAACGAGCAATTCGAGATATGCTGAACAACGCCTTCCTCCTGATTGTATGCCTCCTCAATGAAGAAGGAGTTATCCTCAATCGCGCGCTCGAATCGGCCTTTGCTGCTGTCGGGTGAATTCAACTGTTGTGCATGCGATCTGCAAAAAAAAGCTGCCACGACCAGGAGGAAGGCAAGCAGGCGATTTCCCGTCCATTTTTTCCTACGAATTCCATCCAGTTTGGCCGTATTTTCGCGATCTTGTAAAATGAACAGAATTCGCTTGCTTTTTTTGCCGGATTTAGCGTTCGTGACGCCCATACAGTTATGGGTTTCTCTTAATATTCAGACTGAATGAAGTTCCGCAAGAGCAAGTATCTCAGGGGACGACCAATAGTCACGGCGCCCATCCCGAAGAACGTCACGGTGGAAGCGCTCGTGGATTCGTATTTCCAGGCGTACAACGCGGGCCGGTTGCGCGAAGCATGCCAGCTTTTCACCGGCAAAATGCTCGATGCAGACGTCACAATCGGCATGAGCCTCACCGGTGCCCTCACGCCTGCCGGTTTGGGGGGTTCCTGCATCGTTCCGCTGATGGAGAACGGGTTTGTCGACTGGATTGTGAGCACGGGCGCCAATCTCTACCATGATACGCATTTCGCGATTGGCAAGACACTGCACCGGGGGAGCCCGTTCATTGACGACCGCCTGCTCCGTAAAGAAGGGGTGATACGGATCTACGATATCCTCTTCGATTACGATGTCCTGCTCGATACCGACGAGTTTTTCAGGACCGTAATCCGGAAGGAGGAATTTCAGAAGGAGCTCGGCACCGCGGAACTCCATTACCGGCTCGGCAGGTACATCGCGGAACGGGAAAAGGTCCTGAAGCTGAAGACCACAAGTGTCCTTGCCGCGGCGTACCGGTGCGGCGTACCGGTGTACACATCGTCGCCCGGCGACAGCTCCATCGGCATGAACATCGCGGAGATCGAGCTCTCCGGATACAAAACCCGGATCGATGTGCTGCTCGACGTCAACGAGACAGCGGCGATTGTTCTGGAGGCAAAACAGAAAGGGGGGAAGAGCGGCGTATTGATATTCGGGGGCGGGTCGCCGAAGAATTTCGTGCTGCAGACGGAACCCCAGATACAGGAGGTCCTGAAGATCAAGGAGAAGGGGCACGACTTCTTCCTGCAGGTCACCGATGCCCGTCCCGACACCGGCGGGCTTTCCGGCGCAACGCCCTCGGAAGCGGTCAGCTGGGGGAAGTTGGATCCTGACAGGCTCCCGGACACGGTAGTGGCATACCTGGATTCCACGATCGCGATGCCGATCATGACATCCTACGCGCTCGCAAAACGTGCGCCGAGGAAGCTCAAGCGGTTGTATGACCGCCGCGACGAGATGCTGGCAACGCTCCGCAGAAAGTATTTGGCAAAACATCATTCAATATAAGAAGGAGGAGAATCGATGAGCAGACTTCAAGAACTGAAAGACCTCGTCGCTTCGTTCGAGAAGGATTTTGTGAAGTTCTATGAGAAAGGAAACAAGTCTGCGGGCACGCGTGTCCGTAAGAACATGAATGAGCTGAAAAAGAAAGCGCAGGAGATCAGGAAGGAAGTGCAGGAGATCAAGGCGCAGGCGAAGACCGAGCCGGAAGGCCAGTAACACGGCTTCGTTGTTCAGCGCATCAGTGCCGGAGACGCGCTCCTCCTGGCTGGGGTGGGATAGTTGGGTGGGGCGTGTCTCCGTGTTATATTTTCGACGCTTATCCGTTCCTCTCCTGCACCGCGCCGCAGCACAGTGACCATGGGAACTCCCGGCAGCATCCGAAGCCCCTCCGTCGCGATCACGGCACTTGCGGCCCTTCTGGTCGCCGCGGGGACCTTTGTCGTCTTCAGTCCGGGCCTGAAAGCCGACTTCATCGGCTGGGACGATAATTTCTACATCGCCGAGAATCCCTTCATCGCGCCCCTCGCACTCCCCACGGTGGGCGCGATGTTTTCCCGGTTTTACTTCAAATCGTACACACCGCTCACCCTCCTGTCCCACGCGATCGACTACCGCCTCTTCGGGCTCGACCCGCGCGGCCATCACCTGGTCAACATCCTGATCCATGCCGCGAACGCGGTGTGGGTGTTCCTCCTGGCGATGGGGCTCTTTCGTACCGTCGGCCGGCACCGCGCAGCGGGAGGGGAGGGGGGGTATGCTCCGGCGGGCGGCCTGATACTGTGCGGTGCAGCCGTTGCCGCCCTCTGTTTTGCGTGGCACCCGCTCCGCGTCGAATCGGTTGCCTGTGCCTCGAGCCGGAAGGATCTGCTGAGCGGATTTTTCGCTCTCCCCTCGCTCCTCGCCTACCTGCAGTTTGCGGTTCTCCGTGGTGACCCCCGCGCGCGCAGGTGGTATCTCCTTTCGCTTGCGCTCTTCCTGCTCGCGCTGCTTTCAAAGGGATCAGTGATGGTCCTCCCGGGAGTCCTCTTCCTTGTTGATTTCATGGTGGAGGGGGGGCTGCCGCGCGAACCCGGGCGCCTCTGGCGGCTGATAAAGGAAAAAGCGCCCTTCCTCCTCCTGGCGCTTGCCGGCGCGATCGTTGCGTACAAGGCCTCGGAAATGGAGGTGCCGAATCAGGCGGTCCGGGCGCAGATTCATGAGTTCCGCCCCCTGATGGTGTTGTACAATTTCGGGTTCTACACGTTCAAGACCTTCTGGCCGTTTGACCTGGTGGCGATTTACGATCAACCCTCGTGGCGCAGCATCGCAGTGCTGGGTGCGATTCCGGTCGTACTGACGGCGGCAGCGGTGATTCTGTACAGGCGCGGGCGTTTCGCTCTCCCCCTCGCATGGGGGAGTTATCTCATGATGATCGCGCCGATGTCCGGCATCGTTCCCGCTTCGATTCAGCTGCTGGCCAACCGGTATGCCTACGCCGCCACGCTCGGCTTCGCGCTCCTTGCCGGATGGATCTTCGTCGCGTGCTGGAGCAAGTCGGATCGCCCGGTGGTCCGTCCCGTGACCCTCGTCCTGACTGCGGCCGTGCTCTTTTCGCTTGCCGCAGTCACGGCACGGTCGCTGGGGATCTGGCGGAACGCCGAAGCGGTCTGGACCAGCACGTTGCGGGTGAGCCCCCGGAGCCCGCTCGCACACTCGCAGATGGGGTTCGCCCTGGAAGAAACGGGTGACTATCCCGGGGCGCTCGCGCACTTTTACAGTGCGCTCGAATTCTATCCGGACTATCCCGAAGGACTCTGCAACCTCGGGGGCCTCCTCATTCTTACGGGGGACACGGTCAACGCGGAATGGGCCCTGTCGCGCGCGGTGACGCTCACGCCGGAGAGCCATTTTGTCTATACAAACCTGGGGAACCTCCGCATCGTCGAGATACGGGTCCCGGAGGCCATCACCCTCTACCGGCGTGCGCTGGCCCTGAAACCTGACGACTACGTTTCCATGTACGATCTCGGCTATGCGTTGATGACGGACGGGAAGTACGAGGAATCTGCGGCGGCGTTGCGCCGCACGCTGCAGCTCAATCCCACCTACCGCGATGGCTGGTATCTCCTGGGCGTTGTGCTCGGGCGGCACCTGAACGACAGGGAGGGGGGAGTGTCTGCGCTGCGGACGGCCGCACGGCTCGGGCACCTGGAAGCGCGCCGGGCGCTGCTCGGGATGGGCGTGGAGTGGTAAGGTTGTAGTAGCACCGGCGTCCCCGCCGGTGGCTCTTAACGCTTGTAGTAGCACCGGCGTCCCTGCCGGGGCTGTTGCTAAAAAAAACCCCGCCATGTAAGGCGGGGCGGCGAACAGTGGTTGTTTTCGGGACGAAACCTCTGTAGTGGCACGGACGTCCCGCCCGTGGCTCTTGTCTCAGCCCTGTTCCGCGAGCGTGCGTTGCGCCCGCCGGATGGCCTTGACTCTCTTCATCCTTCTCTTCACGGAGGGTTTCGTGAAATAAGCGCGCTTCTTGAACTCCTTCAGCACTCCGGAGCGCTCGTACTTCTTTTTGAAGCGCTTGATGGCGCGGTCGATGGGTTCATTGTCTGCAACGATGATGCCGACCAAACGAAATCACCTCCTTCAGCGTGTACAGCGGATACATGGTGTGCCGGTGTGTCTCAGCCTTCCGGTTCTGCGACGACGTTTTCCAGCAGCCGGCGTTCTCCCTGTTTGTCAAATGAAACCACGATGGCACGGTCGCCACCGGAGGTCCGCTCCTTGGACACAACTTTCCCGATGCCCCATTCGGCATGGAAAATTGCCTCGCCGATCGTGTACGAATTCTCCGGCCGGTAATCCTGGCAATCGGACCGTTCGGGTATCTTCAAAGAATTTTCCGCCTCCTGGCGCAGGGCGGCCAGGTCGATCAGCGTGGCGTGCCGGCAGCGCGTACACCGGTACCACGTCTTATCCGGCTGAGTCTCAACCGGGCCGATCAACTCCATCTTGCCTGTCCGATCGCAATGGGCGCAATGATGGAGGATGCTTTTCCCTTTGGCCATGAATACCCTCCTTGCACAAGACAGTTCGAAACAGACAGCTGAGGAGCGGGGGTCGGAACAACAGGACAGAGGCAGACCGAAGCTTTACTCCCACAACAAGATACGGGATTTCGGGAATGATGTCAAGCGGGGTTCAGTACATCTCCAGGAGGATCTTGTCGTACGGCTTGCCGTCGAACTGGAAGATAATCCGCCGGATAATGGCGATGGGATAGACAAATGTCCGCTTGTCGGTGAGGGTGTTGCGCGTGACGACGATATAGTCGTTCTGGACGTCGTTGAGCGTGAGGGTGTACGACTTGGACGGATCGCCCGCGACGAATTGCTCGGCGCCGCCGGTCTTATCGACGATCTGTACGTCCTTTCCCCTGTACTGCAAAAGGAACTCGCGGATGGTGGGAGGTCGTTTCTGGGCCGCCGCTTCGCCTGCCGGGACGAGGACAATCAGGGCGAAGGTCAGGAGTGATACCAGGGAAAACCATCGCGCATGTGGCATGTTCATGGAGAAGCTGCTCCTTCCTGCAGATCGGACCTGGTGCTTTAAGGGGGGAATATACACAGAGTGTCGCAGACACATGGTGACAGCGAACACCCGACGGGCATTCAAGTATAGCAAAAAGTCGCGGCATTTCAAATCCTTGTTTTTTCGCGTTTCAGTCTCTATATTCGGAGCGAGGGCCCTTAGCTCAGTTGGTTAGAGCGGCAGACTCATAATCTGCGGGTCGCAGGTTCGAGCCCTGCAGGGCCCACTGCCGGGTCCCGTGTGCGGGCCCTCCGATCACCGTTATTGCATACCCGCGAAAGCGGGTCCACTGACAACCGGAGGTACACGCGCAATGAAAATCCTGCTGGTGGACGATGAGGAGGGATTTCTGAGCGTGATGGGGGGTGTGCTGCGGGAACAGGGATACGATGTGGTCCTCGCAGAGGACGGGAAAAAAGCGCGCGAAGCTCTTGAAGGTGAGAAGATCGACCTCATCATCTCGGACGTCTTCATGCCGACCCTCGACGGGGTCCGGTTCCACAGCTACGTCCGCGAATTCACCGACGCCAAGGATGTGCCGTTTATTTTCATCTCCGGCTACGACGATGAACATACCCGCGGTCTCGCCAAGGACTCGCCGCGCGATTTCTTCCTGAGCAAAACCACGCCGATCGAGGAGATTATCGCCCTCGTTGAGAAGCTGAAACACTCCACCGGCACCGGTCCAGCCTGACATGGCCAAAACCGACACTCCCATCGTCCCGCGCTCCCCCGACGAGGACCCGCGGAAAACAAGCGCTCCCGGAGCCCCGAAAACCCAGGCCGGCGGCCCCCGCCCGTTTATGACCTCGTTCCTGGAACACCTCGTCCGCAACCGCATCATCTCCGAAGAAGTGGCGATGCAGGCGGCGGACTGGAAGAAGCAGAACGACCGGGACAAACGGAGCCTCATCGAAATCCTCAAGGAGGAGTTCGGCCTGTCGCAGGACGTGCTCCATTACCAGGTCGCCCAGTTCTATGCCTTCCGCGTCATCGACATCAACGAACGGGGCGCCCGGCGGCTCCTCCCTACGGACGTCCTCCGCATCCTGCGCGGACTCCCGGAACCGATTCGCCAGCTTGCCATGCGCCACAAGGTGCTCCCGTACGACCTCGCGGAAAACCAGCCCGACAAGATCATCGTCGTCACCCCCAATCCCGCAGACCGGGAGATCTCCGACGTCGCACGCGCGCTCCCCTACAAGAAGTTCGAAATCTGCTACATGAAGGAACGCGACTGGGCCGAATACTGGCGCCAGCTTACCCTGGAGAAGGATCAGCCGGGTACCAGCACCCTGAGTGCGGCCGACCTCGTGGTGGAGGAGAACGAAGCGGACTTCGAAGAGATCATCGACAAGGATATCACCCGCGGCCAGCTGCTGGCGATGGTCGAAAACATTTTCGCCGACGCGGTCCGGGTCGGCGCGAGCGACATCCACGTGATCCCCCGCGGCCAGAGGAAGACCGACGTGTTCTTCCGCATCGACAGTCAGCTCGCCCTCTGGTATTCGATCGAGGACACGCGCGCCGAAGCGGTGGTCGCGGCGATCAAAACCCGCGGCTCCAACATGGACCGTTTCGAACGCCTTGCCGCCCAGGAAGGCGGGGTCCAGAAGAGCATCGACAGCCAGCCGGTCCGCTTTACCATTTCGATCCTTCCCATCATGGCCCGGGAGTTGAGCGGGAAATTCGAATCGGTGGTGATCAGAGTCCACCGGGATGCCGATGCGGCGCCTCTTGATACGGCGATCCCCCATCCGTACGCACTCCGTGTCATGAAGGAAACCCTGTCCCGCCCCCACGGCATGGTCCTCGTGGCCGGACCCTCCGGCGCAGGCCGCACCGCGACCGTCGCCGCGCTTCTCCGTTCGGTGATGAAAGGCGGATTGAGTACGCTCACCGTGGAAGACCCGGTGGAATACTACCTCGAAGGTGCGCGGCAGGTGAAACTGAACCCGAAGCTCACCTACGACGACGCACTGGAGGCCATCCTCCACCATGATCCCGATATCGTCTACCTCGGGGAGATTGATCAGCGCAAAGCCGCCGAAACGGGTCTGAGCCTTGCTGTCACCGGGCGGCATGTGTTCGGCAAAATACACGCCCGCGACAGCGCCGCCGCCGTGGCGCGGCTGCTGACCATGGGCATCGAACGCTTTCTGGTTGCCGAAGGACTCTCCGTTATCCTCGCGCAGCGGCAGGTGCGCAAGCTCTGCGAGCGCTGCAAGGAGCCCGTTACCAAGGTGAGCAGGGAGCTCGTCACCCGGCTCGGGTTCTCCGAGGAGGAGGCCTCCGTGACCGCCTTCTTCCGCGCCGTCGGGTGCATCAACTGCACCGGAGGGTTCAAGGGACGGCTGCCGCTCCACGAGGCACTCGAGTTTACACCGGCGGTCCGTGATGTCATCCTCTGGTCCGAGGGCCGGCTGAAATCCAAAGAGCTTGCGGAGGCGGCCGCGCAACAGGGAATGGTCACCATCCAACGCGGAGGCGTTGAGCTGCTCAAAAAGGGGTTCACCACGCTGACGGAAGTCGCTGCTGCGCTTGCTTGATTTCGCTTCATGTATTACCTATGTTAGGTGGCAAATCTTACTTCCCGGGAGTAAGAATTACCTGTTCCGGGGGGGCCGTGTTGGGGACGTCTTGATAAATGCTGCGATTCGGTGTCCCGTTGTTTGGCATGCGCCTTGATAATCTTACTCATGCGAGGAAACACGAGTGTAACGCGTCAAGGTTATCCATAAACCAAGTTCCAAACAACACATCTAAAGGAGCAGCATTATGGGACAACAGCAACTTCTGCTCATCATCCTCGGCGTTATTGTGGTCGGTATTGCCGTGGCGGTGGGCATCACAATGTTCTCGGACAGCGCCATTTCCGCGAACCGGGACGCTCTCACCAATGATCTGGTGAATCTTGCGTCGCGCGCGCAGCAGTTCTATCGCCGGCCGACATCACTGGGCGGCGGTGGCAACAGCTTCAACCTTCTGACCGCGGATGCGGCCGGCATGAAACGGCTCACGAACAACGGGTCGAACGCCAACGGGACCTATACGATCGCCCTCGCGGGCGCCGGTACGGGAACTGCGGCAACGGTCGAAATCCTCGGTATCGGTACCGAGACCTATAATGGCCAGCTTGTCTCAGTCCGCGTGAAGGTGTGGCCGGATCGCGACAGCATCTGGGTTGTGAACTAAGAAGATTTCTGTATGGGCCCCGGAACACCGGGGCCCTTTATTAAAGGGGGAGACACATGGGACAGCAGCAGCTCTTACTGATAATTCTTGGTGTGATTGTTGTCGGTATCGCTGTGGCGGTGGGGATCACGATGTTTTCGGACAGCGCTATCTCATCGAACCGTGACGCTCTGACCAATGATCTGGTGAACCTCGCGTCGCGTGCACAGCAGTTCTATCGCAGGCCGACCTCGCTCGGTGGCGGCGGCAACAGCTTCAATCTTCTGACAGCGGATGCAGCCGGGATGGCCCGGCTCACGAACAACGGGTCGAATGCCAACGGGACCTATACGATCGCCCTCGCGGGCGCCGGTACGGGAACTGCGGCAACGGTGGAAATACTCGGCATCGGTACTGAGACCTATAACGGTCAGCTGGTCTCTGTGCGCGTCAAGGTGTGGCCGGATCGTGACAGCGTCTGGGTCGTTAACTAGGATTCTCTTGAAGGGGCCCGTAACCATGAGGGCCCTCTTTTATCGTCCTCAAGGAACAATGTCATGGGTAGCCAGCAGCTGTTGCTCATAGTGGTCGGTCTGATCATCATCGGGATCATGATCGCAGTCGGGATGACGATGTTTTCGGACCAGGCAACGTCCAACAACCGCGATGAGCTAGCAAATGATCTTGCACACTACGCCGCGCTTGCACGCGCGTACTACCGGAGGCCTGCGGTGTTTGGAGGCGGACAGAACAGCTTCCGGGGGCTGACCATGAACAGAATCACCAACAAGCCTCAGAATGACAACGGTACCTACAGCCTCACGCCTGACCCTGTCGGGGCGGGGGTCGATCATGTCACGTTGACAGGTATCGGGACGCAGCGAGGTCTCGACGGGACGAATGTACGGGTGGTCATGCTGGTCTATGCCGACAGCGTCAAAGTGGACGAAGCTCTAACGAATTAAGCGGCAACGCGGTATTGGGGAGGGGGTACCTCTTCACGTCGTATTCGCGGGTTACCGGGTGGGGGATCCGGTAATCAAAAAGCGCGTTTCGGCTGGAGAGGCTACCCTTTCTCTGTTTGATGGGAAGCACAGCCCCGTGGCGCGGAATGCGCCATATTGAAGTGATGTACACACAAGAGTATTAAGGAGCGAGCGCATGCCGGAGTTTCGTATCGAGGGCGTCACTGCCGCGGGCAAACCCATCCAGGGCATTCTGGAAGCAGACTCCACCCGTGCCGCGAAAGGGAAGGCCTCCCAGCTGGCGCAGCAACGCAATTTCAAGCTGCTCCACGTCGTCCCCCGGGCCACCTGGGTCTACAGGGTCCAGCGCGGCACCGAAAAGCCGATCACGGGTGAACAGAAGGCGTTCACCAAAGGGGAAGTGCAGGAAGCACTCCAGAAGATGGGGTACCGGGTCATCCGCGTCCAGAAACGGTTCCTGGATTTCAAGGCGAAACCACCCTCCACTGAAATCGTGACGTTCGTCCGCGTGAGCGCGGACCTGATACGGCAGAAACTCCCGTTCAACGAAATCATGCAGCTGATGGTGAACGACGTCCAGAACCGGACGCTCCGCGAAGCCATCAAGGACATCAACACCGAGCTCAAACAGGGGAAGGACAGCGAGAGAGCCTTCGTCAAGCACGAGGCGGTCCTCGGCCGCTTCACCGCGCACATGCTGGGGCTGGCCTCCAAGAGCGGTAACATGGCCGAGATCTACGACAGCACCGCGAAGTTCCTCGAGCGCCAGGCGGATTTCAAAAAGAATCTCAAGAGCGCGCTCATCACGCCGGTCGTCACCCTTATCGTCCTGTTCGGCGCCGTCATTTACTACGTGGGATACATCTTCCCCGCTACGGCCAAACTGTTCGTGAAGTTCAAGATCGACCTGCCCCCCATGACGAAGGCGACGCTGGCCCTCAGCGACTTCCTGGTGGATCACATCGTCATCCTGCTGATTCTGGTGATCGTCCCGACCATCCTCGCCGTCCGTTTCTTCATGACCGAGCGGGGACGGTTCATCATGGACAAGTACATCTGGAATATCCCGGTGATCGGCCAGCTGCTCCACAAGACCAGCATCGAGATTTTCTGCCGGGTCTTCTATGCGCTCTACAGCGGCTCGGGCGAAAACATCGAAGTCATCCGCATGTCCGCGGAAGCCTGCGGCAACAAGTATATGGAACATCAGATCAAGACCATCGCCCTCCCCATGATGATTCAGAAGGGCGCCGGTATCACCGAGGCGTTTGAAGCCACGGGCGTGTTCACCAAAACGGCGGTCTCCCGCTTCCACTCCGGGGCGGAAACGGGAACCGTGAAGAACACTGCGCTCCAGCTGGCAGAGTATTACGAAAAGGAAACGTCCTACAAGATGAAGAACGCGATCGACTTCATCCAGCTCTGGATCTCCATGATCATCATGATCGTCCTGACGGCGCTGACCATCGTGTCGTCGGAGACTGCGACGATCAAACCGCGCAACCCTGCCATGGGCCGGCTCGATGACGCCACCATGCAGGTCGAACAACAGGCACGGCGCGCGACCGTGCCCGGCGCACAGGGCCGGCTCTCCTGACGGAGCACCATGCTATCCCCCCACAACGCATGATTGTGTCATGGCGCATATCGACATCACGGACAAAATCGGATTCGCCCTCCTGAAGAAGGGGATCATCGACTACGAGACCCTGGAGAAGTCCCTCAAGGTCAAGGAGTCGGAGGAGAAGAAGAACCGGCGGAATCTCGGCCAGATCCTGGTGAACGATTTCAATGCGGACCACGACGCCGTGTTCCGCGAAGTCGCCGATCTCTATGCCTTCCGGGAGATCTATCTCACCGACGAGAAGCTCGACAAGCCGAAGCTGGATTTCATCAAGAAGTACGTCGATACCCTGCCGGCGAACGTCCGTGACATGCTGTTGCAGACGAAGATGCTGCCGCTCAAATTTGACGAGAAACAGCCCGACAAGCTCATCATCATCGCGGCCGATCCGACCGACCGTCGGATTCCGCTGATCGCCCGGAACTTCGGCGCGAAGAAATACGAAGTCGCCTACTGCCGCCTCAAAGACCTCCAGAATCTCTTCGAACAGGTCATCCCGCCCGAAAACGAGTTCCTGAAGCTCCTCGAGAACTCGCAGGTCGGCATCCAGATGAGGGAGGACGAAGAGGAAAACGCCCTCGACGAAGAGGCCCTCGAAGCGGAAATCAGCAAAAGCGCCCTGGTCAACCTGGTCGAGGGTGCGCTCGTGGAAGCAGTCCGCCAGGGTGCAAGCGATATCCATATCATCGCCAAGGAGGGGAACCGGACCGAATTCTGGTTCCGTCTGGACGGCGGGCTCAAGCTGTGGCATGTGCAGGACAAGACCATGCCGGAAGCGATCGCCGCCGTCGTAAAGGACCGCTCGAAAAACGTCGACCGGTTCGAGCGTGAAGCCTCCCAGGACGGGTTCATCCAGCGGGAAATCGACGGGACCATGATCCGCTTCCGCGTCTCGATCATGCCCATCGTCGGGATCGAATACCGCCACAAATTCGAGAGCATCGTCATCCGCGTTCTCGATGACCGGAAAGTCATCACCGACCTTGCCAAGCTCGGCCTCATCGGTCCGGCGACGGATTTCTTCAACAGGGCCATCGCCAAGCCCCAGGGCATCATCATCCTCACCGGGCCGACCGGAAGCGGCAAGAGCACGACGCTGGTCGCCGCACTTCACCAGGTCATCGACCCGTCCGTCAACGTCCTCACGGTCGAAGACCCCGTCGAATACATCATCCGCGGAGCCCGCCAGCTCAAAATCGGGCCGAAAATGAACTTCGACCTCGCCATCCGCGGTATCCTCCGCCACGATCCCGACATCGTGCTCGTGGGAGAGATGCGTGACAAGGCGACGGCGGAGATCGCGATCAAACTTGCCAACACGGGACACTTGACGTTCTCCACCCTCCACACGAACGACGCCCCGAGCGCCATCAGCCGGCTCTACAAAATGGGGATCGAGCCGTTCCTGATCGCCTATGCCATCAATATCATCGTGGCGCAGCGGCTGATCCGGACCCTCTGCATGGCC
>JBGPYM010000109.1:0-9752 GCA_041493205.1 Bacteroidota bacterium | reverse complement strand
AGTGATATATTCCTTTTTTGTCATATTTGTCACATACTGATTCTCTCGCCAAACTCTGAAGTCAGGATGATATTCGATCCGTACCGCCACGCCCCTGGGATCACCGCACCGGAATAGCTGCAGCTCCCGCCCCCTGCCGGAGTATCTCCGGCTCCTCGCCTGTCAGATCGATGACCGTGGACGGCTCCGAATGCAGTATCCCGCCGTCGATGATCAGGTCCACGACATTCTTGAAAGAACTCACGATCATGTCCGGGTCGTTCAACAACTCGCCCTCTTCCGTGGTCACGCTGGTGCTGAGGATCGGGTGGCCGAGCTCCTTCACGATCGCCTGCGTGACCGCGCTGGCTGGAACGCGAATCCCGACGGTTTTACGCTTCGAAATCAGTATCTTTGGCAGTTGTTTCATCCTGGCGGCCGGCAGGACAAAGGTATACGGACCGGGGATGAGATGCTTCATCGTCCTGAACGCCATATTGGAGACGCGGGCGTATTCGCTGATGTGCGTCAGGTCGGAGCAGACAAAGCTGAACGGCTTGTCGGACCTTTGCCGCTTGATCAGATGAATCCGCTCGACAGCGGATTTGTCCTCAATGCTGCATCCCATGCCGTAGACAGTGTCCGTCGGATAGATGATAATCCCCCCGGCGCGGAGGATGTCTCCCGTCTTGCGGACAAGCCGCGGTTCGGGATTCACCGGATGGATGGCTATTCTCATTGCGTGAGTTGCTTCTCCCTGACAGTATCTAAGTAAGGATTTCCAGCGGCAATGGCAACGGCATGACAGGCACAGTCCGGCTGCAGGGGCGCGACATCCAGTACGTGGTGCGGCAGAGCGCCCGTGCACGCAGGCTCTCGCTGCGCATCCGGGACGCGAGCGGCGTCGAAGTCATCGTTCCCGCGCGTCTGAAACTGCACGGTGTGGAATCGGTCCTTCAGCGGAAGGCGCCGTGGATCGTGAGGACACTCGAACGCATTGCCCATCATCAATCTTCCGGTCCGCTGGCAACGCTCGAAGACGGGATGCGTCTTCCGCTTCTGGGGGAAGAGCTCACGCTGAGAATTGTGAGGGTGACAGGCCGCCGGACCCGTGTGTCGTCATCGAACGGAGAGCTCGTCGTTTCGTTGCCCTTCGGCGGGTCGGGCGACATCCGGCTACCGCTCACCCGGTGGTACTTTGCCAGGGCCAAAGACCTGATACCGCGCCGTGTCGAAGAACTCAACAAGGGGTGCGGATTCAGCTACGCAACTGTCACCGTTCGGAACCAGAAGACCCGCTGGGGAAGCTGCTCCCGCCATGGGAACCTCAGTTTCAACTGGCGGCTCCTGATCCTCCCGCCCTTTGTGGCCGATTACCTCATATTCCATGAGCTGGCCCACCTCTCCCAGTTGAACCACTCTATCCGGTTTTGGCGCATTGTGGGCCAGATTTGCCCTTTTTACAGTGAATCCGAACGATGGCTCCGCCGGAACGGACGTTCCGTGCTTCTGTGACCAGGTTCTCGTGGTAATTCTCGAATATGTGATCTACGTCAGAGACTGTGATGAACATTTCACTTACCATTCAGGTGTCTTTTTGCGGACATATTCTAATAATGACGAATCCCCCTGACATACTGCTCGTTGAAGATAACCACGAGCACCTGAAGTTGACGACCTACCTTCTGAAGAAGAACAAGGTCCCGGGTCATATCCATGTCGTCCGGGACGGTCAGGAGGCGATCGATTACCTGTATCACCGGAACAAATTCGCGGACCCCGCTCTGGCACCGCGGCCAACACTCGTCCTGCTCGACCTCAACATCCCGCGCGTCGATGGGAAGCAGGTCCTGAAGATGATGAAGGAAGATAAGTCGCTCCGCGACATCCCTGTCGTCGTTGTCAGCTCATCCAATCATCAGGAAGATATCGCATTCGCCACTGCGACAGGGGCGAGCGCATATATTTCCAAGTCTTCCGGTTTCGAAAAGCTGAGCGAAGCGCTCGCCAAGGTCCACATGCTCGCACTCCCGAAGTCGGCCTAAAGCACCGCAATTCAGCCGGTTGTTGTCCTCCGTTCCCCCTGCCTTGATACTCGCCCCCGATTGTCGTACTTTTATAAGAATCCAACCTTTTCACGTCTCGCACACTCATGTCCCACTGGCTGGTCGCCATCGTTGGCCGTCCCAACGTAGGCAAATCCACACTCTTCAACAGAATCGTCGGTCAACGGGATGCGATTGTCCACGACCTTCCGGGGGTGACACGCGACCGGAACTACGCTTCGGCTGAATGGGCGGGCAAGTACTTTACGGTCATTGACACCGGCGGCTTCGTACCCGCATCGGAGGATGTGATTGAGGCCGCCATCCGCGAGCAGGCCGGAATCGCCATCGAAGAAGCTGATCTGGTGCTTTTCGTCGTCGACGCGAAAGCAGGAAATGTCCCCGCAGACGCTGAAATCGCTTCCGTCCTCAGAAAGGCCCAGAAAAAGGTCGTCCTTGTCGTCAATAAGGTTGACGGCGACGCCGCAGCCCCGGCGATTGCCGATTTTTACTCACTCGGCCTCGGCGACCCCGTTCCCGTCTCGGCGCTCGTCGGCAGAAGGGTGGGCGACATGCTGGACGTCGTCACCCGCGACATCCCTCCCATGGATTCGGGGGAGAGGGACCCCCGGCTGAAAATCGCCGTGATCGGGAAGCCGAACGTCGGGAAATCCTCCTTCGTCAATGCCCTTCTCCAGGAAGACCGTCACATCGTTACGCCCATCCCCGGAACCACCCGCGACCCCGTTGATGCGATCCTGCGGTATTACGGCGAGGAGCTTCTCCTGATCGATACCGCCGGGCTCCGCCGCAAGGGAAAAATCCGCGAAAGCATTGAATTCTTCAGCGCCGTCAGAACGATCAAGAGCATTGAACGGTGCGACGTTGCCATCGTTCTCCTCGACGCGACGCAGGGACTCGAGCACCAGGACCTGAGAGTCATCGAGACGGTCGTCGAACGGAAACGGGCTGCCGTCATTGCGGTCAACAAATGGGACCTTGTGGAGAAGGACGACCAGACGGCGCGGGCGTACGAAAAGGCCCTGCGCGAACGGCTGCGGATTTACGATTTCATCCCGGTCATTTTTGTTTCAGCGTTGACCCGGCAGCGGGTCTACAAAGTAATAGACCTGGTAAAATCCGTCGACGTCGAGCAGAACAAACGCATCACCACCAGCGAATTGAACGACATCCTCGGCGCCGATATCAAGGCCCTCCCCCCGAAGAGCAGGTCGGGGAAGGAGATTAAGATCAAGTATATTTCCCAGGTAAAGTCGAAGCCCCCGGTCTTTGCCTTCTTCTGCAACGAGCCCAAAATGATCGACGACGGCTACCGGCGGTATCTGGAGAACAAGATCCGGTCGCATTACGCCTTCATGGGTACTCCCGTCCTCCTCTCCTTCAAACAGAAATAGCCGATGGCACGGCGCATCCTGGTCATCGGGGGCCTGGCCGCGGGACCGAGCGCGGCAAGCAAGGCGGCCCGCACCACTTCGGACGCCGACGTCGTCCTGTTCGAGCAGGGCGACGCGGTGTCGTACGGCATCTGTGAAATTCCATACTACATCGCCGGGGAGGTCGCGCCCGAGGGGCTGATCTCCTACACGCCGGAAGGGTTGCGGACGAAAAAACGTGTCGACGCGCGCATCCTCCACCGGGTGGAAGAAATCCAGCTCCAACGCCGGTCGCTTGCGGTGCGAAACCTCCGTACCGGAGCCGTGGAAGACGAAGGGTACGACCGCCTGATCATCGCCACAGGCTCCCGCCCGCGTTCGCTCGGGCTCGACGGGGAACGCCTCAGGAATGTGTTCAGGATAAAAACCCTCGACGAGGGACACGCGCTCCGGAAATACATCGACGAAGCGAAACCCCGGACGGCCGTGATCATCGGGGGCGGCTATATCGGCATGGAAATGTGCGATACCCTCCGAGCCTGCGGACTCGACATCACGCTCCTCCACAATCAAAGTCTCCCGATGAAGGGGTTGGAACGGGAGACGCGGGAAAAAGTACGCGAGGAGCTTGAGCGGCACGGCGTGACTTTCATAGGACAGGCGATCACCGAGGGGTTCGTAACGGGGAAAGACCAGCGTGTCACGCATGTTGTCACCGGTCAGGGCTCGTTTGAAGCGGACCTCGTGATTATTGCGATCGGGGTCGAACCCGACACGGTGCTGGCGAGAAAGGCGGGCCTGCGCCTCGGGACGTCGGGCGGCATTCTCACCGATCAACGGCAGCAGACCTCCGCCGACAACGTCTTCGCTGCCGGCGATTGCTGTGAAGTCAAGAGCATCGTCACCGGTAAGCAGGTCTATCTTCCGCTCGCCACAGTTGCAAGCAAGGCCGGGTGGACCGCCGGGACGAATGCCGCGGGCGGGAACGCCGTCTTCCGTGGAGCGATTCGTGCGATTGCCGTCCGCGTGTTCGGACTGGAAGTGGCAAACGTCGGCGCAAGCGCGGAGGAAGCCCGCGCCGCAGGCCTCGACCCCGTGACGGAATCGATCACCGCATGGTCCCGCGTCGCCGTCATGCCGGGTGCACAGCAGGTGACGGTCACCGCGATCGCCGACAGGGGCACGCGCCGGCTCCTGGGGGCAAACGTGTTCGGTCCGGAAGGAGCCGTCCTCCGGGCAAATACCCTTGCGGTCGCGATTCAGCAGAAGGTCACGGTCGACGACATGCAGCAATGGGATCTCGCGTATTCCCCGCCGTTCACCCCCCTCTGGGATCCGCTGATCGTGGCCGCCAACGCTCTCCGGAAGAAACTCTGACCATGAAAAATCTGACCGTCATCCGCCACCCGCTCATCAAGAGGGACCTGACGATCCTGCGCGACAGGGGGACGGACAACCACCTGTTCCGCTCGACGCTCCGCCGCATCGCGTCCATCATGGCGTTCGAGGTGACCCACGATCTGAAGCTGAAAACGGGGCGCGTGCGCACGCCGCTCGAAACGACCACGGGGTATATGCTCGCCGATGACATCGTCATTGTGCCGGTCCTCCGCGCCGGGCTCGGGCTCGTGGATGGATTTCTCGACCTCCTTCCCGAAGCGCGCGTGGGGCACGTCGGCTTGTACCGGAACGAACAGACGCTTCAGCCGGTCGACTACTACTCGAAGTTCCCCCGGTCACTCGGAAGGAGCCTGGTCATTCTCCTCGATCCGATGCTTGCCACCGGCGGGAGCGGCAGCGCCGCACTCACATTCCTGAAGAAGAAGGGGGCCGCCCGGATCAGATTTGTGACACTGCTTGCAGCGCCCGCCGGCGTACGCCGGGTTACCGCCGATCATCCGGACGTCAAGATATTCTCCTGCGTCCTCGACCGGCGGCTGAATAACCGCGGTTATATCCTCCCCGGCCTGGGGGATGCGGGAGACCGCATTTTCGGCACGGAGTAGGAGCCTCATCTCACCCTCTCCTTGACATTCCCCCGCTCAGCGGATATATTTTTGAAGGAGATACGCCTCGCTCCGGCATGCGTACGGAACGCGCCGCGTCCGGAAGTCGTTGGAATAGAGGGGAGTACGTGACAAATCTCAAGTACAAAAAGAAGCTGGAAGACCTTCTGCTCGTCTGCGAGAAGAACCTTCCCAGGGTGGACGAGAACCTGATCCGGAGGGCATTCGAGTTCGGGTTCAACGCGCACCGGCACGACCTGCGCGCATCCGGGGAGCCATTCTTCGACCACCCGTACGAGGTGGCCAAGATCGTCGCCAAGGAGATCCCCCTGGATGATGTGTCCGTCGCAGCGGCCCTGATGCACGACGTCGCCGAGGACACCGAGTATACGATCAAGGACATCCGCGAAGAATTCGGCGACACCATCGCCGGCATCGTCGACGGCGCCACGAAAATCTCGGACATCTTCAAGAGCCACGACGTCACGCAGGCCGAGAGCTACCGGAAAATGCTCCTCTCCATGGTCAACGACATCAGGGTCATGCTGGTGAAGTTTGCCGACCGCCTGCATAACATGCGCACCCTGGAGTATCTTCCGCTCGACAAGCAGAAGCGCATGGCGCGCGAAACGCTCGATATCTACGCGCCGTTCGCACACCGCTTCGGACTTGCCAACATCAAATGGGAGCTCGAAGACCAGGCGTTCAAGTACATGTACCGCGAATCGTACGACACGGTCGCACGGGACCTCAAATCGCGGCGGAGGGAACGGGAGCACTACATCAAGAAATTCGCCGTGCCGATCGAACAGCGGCTCAAGGACGAAGGATTCAAATTCGAGATCTCCGGCAGGCCGAAACACCTCTACAGCATCTATAACAAGATGATCAAGAGGAACAAGCCGCTGGATGAGATCTACGACCTCTTCGCCGTCCGGATCATCCTCGAGACCGAAGACAACAACGACTGCTTCCGCGTGTACGGCCTGATTTCCGACATCTACATCCCCAACCCCGAGCGCTTCAAGAATTACATTTCCGTACCGAAAAAGAACGGATACCAGTCGATTCACACGACCGTCGTCGGCCCCGAAGGGAAAATGGTCGAGGTCCAGATCCGCACACGGGCCATGCATGAAGTGGCCGAAAAGGGGGTCGCGGCCCACTGGATGTACAAGGAGAGCTCCGCCGCCATCGACGAGGAGCTGCACAACTGGGTGAACTGGGTGCGGGAGATTTTCGAAACCGCCGCCGAGGGGCAGGTGCCCACCCAGCAGTTGATGGAGAGCTTCAAGCTCAACCTGTACCAGGACGAGATCTACGTTTTCACGCCGAAGGGCGAGCTGAAAATCCTCCCGAAGGGGTCCACGCCCGTCGACTTCGCATACGAAATCCATTCCAAGGTGGGGGATCATTGCCTCGCCGCCAAGGTGAACGGCCGGATCGTCCCGCTCGACGCGCCGCTGCAGAGCGGTGACCAGGTCGAGATCCTCACGTCGAAAAACCAGACCCCGAACGCCGACTGGGAAAAGTTTGCCGTCACGCACAAGGCAAAATCCAACATCCGCCGGTGGATCAAGGAAGAACAGCGGAAGGCGATCGACGAGGGAAAGGATGTCTGGGAGAAACGGGTGAAGAAGGCCCGGATCGCGCTCAACGACGACGACCTGGAAAAGTTCCTGCGCAACCAGAAGCTGGAGAGCGTGGCCGCGTTCTATCTCGGGATCCGGCAGGGCAAGATCGACCCGGACGAGATCATCGCCATGATCGTGGAAGAGCAGAAGCATCCGTCGGCAGTCGTGACGGAAGAGGGAAAGATCGACGGGCTGTTCACGAGGTTTATCTCCTCCGCGCGCGGCATCGCGACGGGGATTGTCCTCAACGGCACCGAAGATAATTTCATGCACAGCTATGCGAAATGCTGCCACCCTATCCCGGGCGACGAAGTGGTCGGGTTCGTGACGACAGGCGAGGGAGTAAAGATTCACCGGCGCTCGTGCAAAAACATTCGCCTGATGCTGCAGATGCAAAGCGAGCGCATCGTGGAGGTCAACTGGCCTGCGGGCGACACGACCATGTTTGCGGCGGGCGTGAAGACGTCGGGAGACGACCGGCCCGGCCTCCTCAACGACGTCACGCATGCGATCTCCACGACCATGGATACGAATATCCGGAGCGTCAACATCGACTCGCACGATTCCCTGTTCGAAGGAACGTTCATTCTCTACGTAAGAAACACGGACCACCTCCAGCGGATCCTGGAGCGGCTGCGGAAGGTGAAAGGGGTCAAGCGCGCCGACCGGTTCGAGGAGTGATGCGTGGGCGATGAACCGGGCAGGGTTCTTGGGATCGACTACGGGTCCGTTCGGGTGGGCATCGCCCTGAGCGATCCGCTGCGCGTACTCGCAAGCGGCGCGGGGACGATGGCGAACGGGCCGGGTCTCGTTGCCGCGATTGCGGGCAGGGTCCGGGAAGAGCAAGTGGTCCTGGTCGTCGTCGGCATGCCGTACGCCCCCGACGGCGGTCGCGGGGGAAAGGCCGAGGAAGTCGGTCGCTTCATCGATGCTCTGAGCGGTGCAGTGGATGTCCCGGTTGACACGTGGGACGAGAGTTTTACGTCGGTCAATGCCCGCCAGGCGTTTATCGACGGAGGAATGAAGAAAAAGCAGCGCCGGCAGAAGGGCCGGGTGGATGAAATGGCCGCCCGCCTTCTGCTGCAGGATTATCTGGAGAACGCTCATCAACGCTGAAGAGAGTCCGGCCGCGCGACCGCCCAACCGGCTCCTGTGCTGGGTGAGGACCCACAAAATCAGAACGGGACTGATCCTTCTTTGCGTGGTCCTCGTTGCCGAAGCCGCGACCATCCCTGTCGGCGCGATCATGAAGCTCCGGACGGAAAACCCGTCGGAAACCGCGCTCATGCGTCAGAGGCTCCAGGAAGCGGAGGACTCCGGAACACGGATCAGCATCCTGCAGCGATGGATTCCTCTGACCCGGATTCCGCGCCACGTGATTGATGCCATCGTCGTGGCCGAAGACGGCACCTTTTACACGCACGGAGGAGTCGACTGGTTCGAGGTGCAGGAGTCGATCGAGAAGAATATTCAGGAGGGTCGCGCCGCCCGCGGGGCGAGCACCATCACGCAGCAGCTCGCGAAGAATCTCTTTCTCTCGACCTCGAAGGATCCCGTCAGGAAAATCAAGGAGCTTGTCATCACTCTGCTGATGGAGCGGACGCTGACCAAGAACAGGATCCTTGAGATTTATCTCAACATCGTAGAATGGGGTCGCGGGATATTCGGGATTGAGGCGGCCTCCCGGGCCTATTTCGGCAAAAGCGCCGCCGACCTGACGCTGGATGAGGCCACGCGGCTCGCCGCCGCAATTCCCAGTCCGCTGCGCCACCGGCCCGACGAGGAGAGCCGTTACATCCTTCGTCGCAAGGCGATCGTGCTGCAACGGATGGCGGCACGGAATATGGTACACGGCGGGGGCGTGACCGCGGCGGACACGACAGCGGCAACGGCCGTCATTTCACTTGCGGATACGACCGGAATTCCGCCCGCGGACACCACGGAGACCGAAGAAGGGGAGCCAGATGGATTATAAGGACGTCAATCGACTGATTGATCAGGGCGAGGGATTCGAAATCGAATTCAAGCGCAAGGTCACGACGCCGGAAAAAATTGCCCGCGCACTTGTGGCGTTCGCGAACACGAAAGGGGGGCACATCCTCTTCGGCGTGGACGACGATGGTTCGATCGTGGGCGTGGAGAGCGAAAAAAGCGAAGTGGATCTGATCACGCAGGCGGCAACGGACTTCTGCCTTCCCGAGATCGAGCCGGAAATCGACATCGTGGCCTTCGACGGCAAGGATGTGATCGTCGCGTACGTCGAAGAGAGCAGCGACAAACCGCACTACTTCACGGGCGCAAGCAACGGCCACACGCAGAGCGAAGACGAAACCAAGGTGTTCATCCGGGTGAACGACAAGACGATGATGGCGAGCCGGGAGGTGGTGAAGATTCTGCGGGACGAGCGGCCGGATTCTCCGCCGATGAACATCGAAATAGGGGAACACGAAAAACGGCTCTTCCGGCATCTCGAACAGCACGAGAAGATCACCGCGAAAGAGTTCAGTCACCTGGTGAATATTTCCGAACAGCGCGCTTCCCGGATCCTGGTTTCCCTGGTGCGGGCCGGCGTCGTGAGGATTCACACGCTCGAACGGAACGACTTTTTCACGCTGGCATACGACGTCTCCAGGGCGCGGTAGCCCGGTTATCCGCCTTTGAGTATCCGCACGAATTCGAAGAGCGCGATGCCGT
>JBGPYM010000320.1:0-3214 GCA_041493205.1 Bacteroidota bacterium | reverse complement strand
GTTGCCTCCCTGCGGGTGGCCGGTTCCCAGAGTGATGTCGCTCGCATCGCGGATATACTCCGGAAGGCGGTGCAGTTCCTCGATGGACGAAAACTCCATGTACTTGAACGTGTTCGGGATGACGCACGTCGCCCCCGCTCCGAGGAATATTTCGCCCGAGAGCATCAGACCGGAGAGGAGTTTGTCGAAGTCCCCGGCCGTCGGCGTATATTCGATCTCCCTCCCTGTCAGGCCGGCGATGCGGGCAATCCCGTTGGATTCCGTCCCCACGAGCACGCCCGTACATGTCATGCGGTTGTAGCGCCGCATATTGTTCTCGTGGTCTTCGAACCAGCCGGGCATGGTAAGCGCCTGCGCCACCGGGGGGTTGAACCAGGTTTCGATGACGAATCCCCGGGAGGGTTCGAGTTCCAGGTAATGTGAAATCTGGAGGCCGTCGTATGAATTCAGGACCCGGTTAAAGACGCCTGTCAGGGGTGACCCGAGATTGAACGCCAGGCGTTTCCCCGCCTGTTCAGGAGCCACTCCCGAGCGAAGGAGGAGGAGACTGGAGGAGACCGCCCCGGCCGCCACTATGATGGTGTTTCCTTTAACGTCCACGAGCCGCCCGTCCGACAACCGGCACCGGACGGATTTGACCTTTTCGCCCCGGCCGGTGAGCTTGACCGCTTCGCATCCCGCGATGATGCGCAGGGCATCCGCCCCAAACTGTTTCTGAGTCATCGGCAGGACGGTATCGAGCATGGAGAGCTTCTTGCCGTATGCGCACCCGATATTGCAATAGCCGCATCCGAGGCACCCCTCGATATTCGCATCCACCTCGCTGAAGAGATCCGGCGGGGCGTCGTAGCCGAGCCGTTTCAATCCGCGGACAAATTCCACGGAGCCCCTATTCAGATTCCCGTGATCCTGCGCCACCACTCCCATCATTTTGCGGACATCTTTGAACGACGCCATGAGGCGCCGTGCATCGATTCCGGCATTGAGAGAATCCCTGTCATTCCAGCGTGCAAGGACATCCGGGGGGATATCAAAGCAGACCGCGTTGTTCACGACGGTCGTCCCGCCGACGCAGCTTCCCTGAAGGACCTGGAACCGGAAATCGCGGCTTAACTGGAGCGCGCCGTCGGCATAGAGCCGCGAGATCATGTCCACTTCGTCCTCGGTGAACTGGGTCGGATCCACAAAATCCCCACGTTCCAGCATAAGGACTTCTCTCCCCGTGCGTGCCAGGCCGTTTGCGAGGACCGATGCCGCGGCGCCGGAACCGATGATCACAACGTCGCCGGTAATCGTGTCGCCGGTAACATCGGCGGGCTTTTGCACGTGGAGGGGGATGCGTTTTCCGACCGGGTTACGCTTCAGGCGTGTGGCAGCATCGGACCGTTCCGAGAACGGCACGTACCCCACTGCGGAGAACGTCCGGGGGTCGCTGTAATACCCGAGGTACACGAGCTGTTTGCTCATGCGGATCATCCCCTGCACGATCGTCCTCCAGAATTCCGGGATGAGCCGGAGGGTGACTTCCTGATAAAACCTTTTGCGGAGGAAGATGAGCCGCTCATGCGGTTCGAGATATGACAGAGGGGGGCGGAACGACAGCAGGGGATAGAACTGCATCCCGGTCAGAACCAGCTTCATGATCCACTTGGTTTTTGCCCGGAAGCTTGCAAGGTACTTATCGACGTTGCGCGCAACTTCCTCGGAAGAGGGATGTTTTCGTTCCCCCTTGACGATGACCTCAGCCAGGGCGGTGAGCGCACGGAACTGGACCGGCGAAAGATAGAGCAGGTCGTACTGTTCGGACTGCGCGGCAAGGTAGAACCAGATCAGGAGGGCGACGATCACGCCATCGAGAACGACCGATCCCACGAGGACCTGCGTGACAGGCATCAGCGTGCTTCCCATCCGGACGTCGTATCCAGTGGAGCCCCAGAGGAGAACGGCCGCCGTGGCGACTATGGAGATCAGGTGTCCCGCGATGACGAGGAGTGTCAGGACGCGATACTTGCGGACATCGGCGGATGCGAAGAACGCCAGCAGGGCAAGGACGCCGATCTTGACGACGGAATTCGTGACAAAAGGAAGCTGGACGAAGAAGGATTGCATCGGTCCGCCGAGGGCCGGAAGAAGGTAGCCAAAGACGGCGAGGCCGAACAGGAGTGAGAGGATCCTGAGCAAAACTGTGAGCCGGCGTTCGCGGGGCTTGAGCATGGCGGGATCCTCTTGGGGAAAAATGCGAGAACAGTTCTTGCGGGTGCTTCGTTTATCGGATGCCGGGATCAGGCTGAAATGACGTCTCCGGGCAGACCGGATAGCAGAAAATAAGAGGAATTAGCAGAAAATGTCGACGAAGTCTACCACGAATAATTACAAATGTCAAGAGGATTCGAGGGGGGGGGTTACTCGAGTACCTGGAGGGACCAGGTCGAACCGATCGCTATCGATTGAATCTGATGGGTGTTTTCGCCCGAGACGATCGCAGAATACCCGACGAAGAACCTCAGGGCATCGGAGACGTCATAGGAAAGCGTGCCGCCGAGTTGAAGGAATTTTGCTTTCGCCATCCTATCGTGATCGTTGAATGAAGTTTCATCCATTTCATCAAGCCAATCCATACCGGCATGAGTGAAAATGTACGCCGCATAAGCATTCACTGTGATCGTCGGCGTGATAAAGTAACCCAGTCCGAAATCGAAATGGCTCCGGTTTGGGCGCGTATCACCCACCTTTTCAGTGTAGGCAAATTCATACCCTGCCTCAGCCACAAGGTCATCAGAAATGAACGTGAGGAGTTTCCCGAGATAGAATCCTGCATGAAGTTCCTTCAGTCTTCTCCCGAGGGCAACGTGTCCGAAGGTGGGGTAGTCGTGCGAGGGAATCACAACTGACAGGAACGGGGTTACTACGAGCGGGACTTCAACAGCCATGTAGCGGGCCTCAAATCTGAAATCCTGGAGACCTCCTCGAAATTGCCCATCGTCGGTTGCGAGATTTTCCGGGTCTGTGCCTTCATACCTGGAGAAGGTGGCTGGGATGCCTGCTGAAATCGCAAGACGGTTAGAGACTCCATAGTCGATGCTGAGGTGCATGGATTGGGCGCGAATGTGCCCGTCATTGAGCTTCTTTCCGTAATTCACGCCACCAAGAACCACATCGCCCGAAAACAAATGATATGAGACATCTCCTCGTTCGTAGTAAGCGGAGACAGAAG
>JBGPYM010000068.1:0-13110 GCA_041493205.1 Bacteroidota bacterium | reverse complement strand
TTTCCGGAAACAGGAAGCATACAAAAAGAATGTCCATCTGAAGTTCAGCGTCCGCGAGTTTGAGGTGCTCAAGTACTTCGCGACACACGCCGGCGAAGTCGTTACCCGGGACATGCTCCTGGACGAAGTGTGGGGATACGAACATTTTCCGACCACGCGGACCGTGGACAACTACATCCTCTCCATCCGCAAGAAAATCGAAGATGATCCGTCGGTTCCCGTCTATCTCATCACGGTTCATACGGCGGGCTATAAGCTCACCCTGGGGTAGGGGCACGGGCGTCCCCGCCCGTGGCTTTTCTTCAGTACTCTTCGTAGTGGCACGGGCGTCCCGCCCGTGGCTTATCTTCAGTACTCTTCCCAGTGGCACGGGCGTCCCCGCCCGTGGCTTTTGTAGCGTCACCGCCGCTTAATCTTTTACCCCTCCGTGACAGAATCCTGACATCTCCTTTCCCACCATAATGTATGTTGGCGGTAGTTATGACACCGACCGCCGACATACGGATCATCATCAATCCCGCTTCAGCCGCCGGCAGGACTGGCCGGAATATTCCGGCCATCATCCGGGCACTTCTGGGTGGCCTCCCATTCAGCAGCAAACCTTTTCTGACGCGCGGCCGCGGGCATGCCGAACAACTCGCCGGCGAGGCGGTCCGCAAACACCAGGCGATGATTGTCGCCGTCGGGGGCGATGGCACGATCAACGAAGTCGTCAATGGAATGCTCTCCGCATCAGGCGGACAAACCCCTGAGACGCTCCTCGGCATCATTCGCAGCGGCAGCGGTTCCGGTCTTGCCCTGAGCCTCGGGATTCCGGACGACATTGACGCGCAGGTTCGGATCTTGCGGGAAGGAGCCATCCGGACCATCGACGCAGGTTTCCTGGAGGCGGGCGAGCAGGGAGGACGGGCGGCTCTGAGGTATTTTATCAATGAGTGCCAGGTGGGAATCGGTGCGGATGTTGTCCGGAGAAATTCCGGCGCCACTAAAGCGGCCGGAGGCCTCGTGGGATACGGCGCAGCGACGATTGCCTCTCTCTTCCGCACGCCGAACAGACCTCTCCTGGTCACGGTCGATGGGACGGAGCTTGAGGAATCAACATACCTGGGCCTCTCGATCGGCAACGGAGCTCTCACCGGGGGAGGGATGTCCCTCACCCCCCGGGCAGACCTCTCCGACGGACTCCTCGATCTCCTTGTCATCTGCGGGCAATCACTCGCATCCCGGCTTATGAGTTTTCCCCGCATCTATCGCGGGACACACATCAACTCTTCTCATTTCATCTACCGGACCGCCCGCACCATCACAGTCGGGGGAGAGAACCACGTTGCAGTTGCAGCGGACGGCGAACAGCTGGGCGGAACACCGTGCAGCGTCGGAATTCTCCCCGGCGCGCTCCGCATCGTTGCTCCCATGGCGAAGGAATAATCCCATGAACCGGCTCAATCAAGTCGCCCTGAAACGGGAATTCGAGTTGCGGATCCTCGTGTCCCTGTCCATTGTGGCAGGAGTTTCCGCGCTCTCGGCAACGGCGTTCCGCGAGTCACCCCCTGTCATTGTCCTACTCGGTGCTCTGGCCGGGGCGGAACCGTGTGTCGCAAAGAAAACTGGATTTCTGGCTCTCGCCGTTCTCATGGCCCTTGTCTCCCTGCTTCGTATGTGGGCAGGAAGCGAGCTGACACCCCGGCGCGTGATGGCGTTCAAGGTTCAAACCGATGCCCTCCGTACCACGGGCCCGTACCTGCTCGTCCGCAATCCCATCTACCTTGCCGATTTCCTGGCGATGTGCGGGTTCTCCTGCTGCTTCCCGCCGGCCGGATTGCTCATGCCGCTCCTCTTTTACCTGAATTATGCGCGGCTGATCAGGTATGAAGAACAATCACTCGGGCGCGGATTTCGGGAGGAGTTTGCCGCATATGCCCGTTCAGTTCCGCGTCTCCTGCCGTCATGCAGGTCGGCGAGGACACTCCCGGCCTCATTGAAACAGTTCGCCGTCACCCCGGAAGGGTTCCGTCACAACGCCCTCTATGTCCTTTTTGTACCCGGCTTCGTTGCGGCGGCGCTGACCGGAAATTTCCTTGTCGCCGCAATCATAGGCGTGCCGGGAGTGGCGGACTGGGCAATCATCCATACAAAGATCGGAAGAGATCGATGACACGCCAATCGCATTCGGTGTTCGACGGAATCATCTACGCGCAGTGCTGGGAGGATCCGGATCTCGACCGTGCAGCGTTCCGCATCGCCCCGGAGGACACAATCTTCTCGATCACCTCGGGGGGATGCAACACGCTCGCGTTTCTCATCGACAATCCGAAGGAGATCTTCGCGCTCGACTGCAACCCGCGGCAGAACTTCGTCCTCGATCTCAAGATGGGGGGATTCGCAGCGCTCTCGTATGACGAGCTGCTCGAGTTCGTCGGAGTTCGGGACTCGCAACAGAGGGCCGGCATGTATGCCGCGGTGCGCCCGTACCTGCGGCGCGCGAGCCGTCATTTCTGGGATGAGCGTCAGCCGCTGATTGCCGCCGGGCTGCTCCATGCGGGCAGGTACGAGGGCTATATGAAGCTCTTGAGGAAATGGCTCCGCCGGATCAAAGGAGAGCGCCTCATCCACGACCTCTTCGCCGCGAACGACCCCTGTGAACGCGCCCGGCTTTACCGGACGGCGTGGGATACCCCGCTCTGGCGGCTTTTCACCCGCATGTTCCTGAGCCGCGCGATGATGAGCTTCCTGTTCACCGATGATTTCTTCCGGTATGTGGAAGGATCGTTCTCCTTCGGCCGTCATTTCTCGGCAATGGTCGGCCGGGCACTGACCGCTCCCTCGCTGCAGGACAACTACTTCGCGTCGTATATCCTGCTCGGGAGATATTTCGATGAGGAACACCTCCCACCGTATCTGCAGCGCGGGAACTATTCGGTGATCAGGGCACGCTGCGGACGGGTACGCCTCATCACCGGGAGCTGCGAGCAGTTTTTCGAGCGTTGCCCCGCATCGTCCGTTCAGAAATTCAACTTCACCAACATCTTCGAATGGATGTCCCCGGAAGCGTTCGCGAGCCTGCTGCGCCAGACGTGGCGGGTCGGATCGGATGGGGCGGTCCTCACCTACCGCAACCTCCTGGTTTTCCGGGAGCGACCGGCGGCCCTGGAAGCGATGATCACGCAGGACCGGGAAGCCGCCCGTCTGCTGCTCGCACGGGACAGATCGTTCGTCTACCGCAACTACGTTGTGGAAACAATCCGGAAGGAGAGTATTCCGTGGAATACGAAGTCCGCAAGGTCCGGGATCGCCGTCTCCTGAGAGACTTTCTCCGGCTTCCGCCGCTCATCTATCAGGGGAACACGCACTGGGTTCCCCCGGTGGTACGGGAAGTGAAGCGGACGCTCGATCCGTCGCGCAACCCCTATTTCCGCTCGGCGACGCTCGACCTGTTCGTGTGCTATCGTGACAGCGTCCCTGTCGCGAGGACGTCACTCGTTATTAATGATGCGCACTGCCGGAAATTCAACGTGCACGCGGGTTTCTTCGGGTTCTATGAATCGGTGAATGCCCCCGGCGCAACCCGCGCCCTGTTTCGCACGGTGGAAATGGAATGTGCGCGCAGGAATATCGACACCCTGGAGGGCCCGTTCAACCCGAATCATTATTCAGAGCTCGGAATGCTGGAGGACCGGTACGATGAGGATCAGGTCTTCTTCCAGACGTACAACCCGCCCTACTATCATGAACTCCTCGCCAGTGCAGGTTTCAGACCGGCTGAGCCGTTGTTCACTGCCCGGAATCCCGACTGCTGGAGCCTGTGGGGAAGCCGCACGGCAGATCGCCCGGATCAGCACGGTGCGGACGGCTTTACGACACGCCATTTCCGGATGGAGAACCTCCGCGAAGAGCTGGAAATCGTGCGGGATGTGTTCAACGACGCGTTCTCTTCCAACTGGCATTTTCTGCCGGCCTCGCAGGACGAGCATCTCTTTGCGGCGAAATACCTCAGGATGATCACCGATCCTTCCCTTGTCGCCATCGTCGAGTTTCGCGGAGCACCTGTCGGAGTGCTCATGTGCGTCCTGGACGTCAATCCCATTCTTCGAACTCTCCGTGGAAGGACCGGACCGGTCAGCCTCCTGCGGTTCATGCAGAAGAGGAAGAGGGTCCGGACGCTCGTGATTTACGCTGTCGGCATCCGCAAGGAGTTCCAGCGGACGAGGGCGTTCGTGCTCCTCAGCGACGCGCTCCGCACGATGGCGAAGAATTTCGACGTGCTCGAATCGACCTGGATGTCGTCTTCCAACACCCTCGCGATCGCGGCCGCCCGACGCATGGGGATGGTGGAACACAAGCATTTCCGGATGTATACCAAAAGCTTCGGGCAGGGAGGGACGCCATGAAACGTGTCCTGACCCCCGAATGCTGGGGACTGCACACAGCTCGCGGAGGGGAATTAATGGTCGGAAATCACGGCGCCGTCGGGATTGCCCGGAAATTCGGCACGCCGCTCCACGTCATCCACGAGGAGCGCCTGCTCAGGTCCGCTCACGAATTTCTGCGTGCGGCCAGCGGATCGTACCGCGGGACGGTCTCCGTGCATTATGCGATGAAATGCAATGCCGTGCCCGCAGTGGTCGACGCCGTTCTCGCCGCAGGGCTGAGGCTGGAAGTCATGACGGAAAGTGAACTCCTGCTGGCGCAGCGTTGCGGCTGCCCCGGTGCGCATATCATTGTCAATGGCCCGTGCAAGACAGCCCGGTTCCTGCGTGCATGTATCGCGGCGGACGTACGGCTCATTATTGTAGATTCGCTGGAGGAATTGCGTGATGTCGATGCGCTTGCGGCCGCGGCCGGGACGAAGGCAGACGTGCTTCTGCGCGTCAATCCGGATTTCGTCCCGCGGGGAATTCGCGGGGGTTCTGCGACTGGAAGCAGACGCGGGTGTGCGTTCGGGCTCGACCTCCGCGGGGGTGAGGTGGCGGCGGCTCTCCGTCTGCTGTGCGAGCTTCCCCATACCAGGTTCAGAGGACTTCACATGCACGTCGGGACCGGCATCCGCCGTCCGGATGAATATGCACGCGCAGTCGTGCGGCTCCGTCCCGCCTTCCGCCTTTGCCGGGAAATGCAGCAGGCCATCGGGATTGTGGATGTCGGGGGAGGGTTTGCTGCCGCAACCGCCCGGGAGATGCGGAGCGTCGAATCTCTTTTCTATCAGGTCTTCGGAAGGCTGCCGGCAGGCGGGATGATGCCGGGTGAGTGCCCGGTCTCTTCGTTCACGCGGACGGCGGCCCGGGCGATCGAGGAGGAATTCGGCCCCGGTGAAACTCCGGAGCTGATATTCGAGCCCGGGCGCTCCATTGCCAGCGGAAACCAGTTCCTTCTTCTCACCGTCCATCGCGTGAAGAACCGTGCCGGCGCAGGGCGGTGGCTCATCGCCGACGGCGGTCTCAGCACGGTCACGCTCCCGACGTATTACGAGTGCCACGAGGTGTTTCTCTGCAACGACGTGCGCCGCCCCGTGGCCGGGTGTGCGACCATCGTCGGTCCTGCATGCTTTGCGGGAGACGTGGTGTACAGGAACAAACCGATGCCGCCCGTCGAGCCGGGAGACGTGCTTGCTGTCATGGACAGCGGCGCATATTTCACCGCACTCGAATCCTCGTTCGGATTTCCCCGCCCTGCGATTGTCGCAGTCCGCGGTGCACAGTGCCACCTGGTGCGGTCCCGCGAGCAGCTTGAGGAAATGAACGGCAGGGATCTGTTCGACTGAACGTACAGGAGGATGCCATGACCTTTCTCGTTATGACAAACGGTACCGTGACGCCGCGCGACAACGTGGCGGACAAGCTCGTTGGAGCGTTTCTTGCGCACGGGCACCTGCCGCTCCCCGCCGGGAGCAACGGCGTCAATTTCGCGCTCAACCTGACCGACGGGGCCTCGCCGCGCGCATTCCGCCGGAAGTCGCAGTCGGTCTTCGTTTTCACGCTCATTCAGGACAGCAACGCGGACGACGGGCTCAAGTCGCGCTGCTATACGGCGCTCGTGAGAAGCCTTTCGAACCTCCTTCTCTGTGTCGTCCCCTCGCGGGATTCCGGCACCCCGGAAATATACTTCACGACGCCGGAAGCGGGATTCTATCATTTTCCGTTTGATCCGGAAGCGGTGTACGAACGCCTCCTGCCGATTGCCTCGGCGCACTTTGCAACCGACAACGTCTTTGACGAAGACCTGCCCGAACGTCTCTGGCACGGATCTCCCGTCGTGACTCAGATCGCGACCTATGGGAAGGAACTTGAGGCGCTGGGCGTACTGCCAACACCGTTTCCTCTCAGGGAGGTGCTTGCGGAAGATGCGCTCCGCGAGCTCTACAAAATCTACGGCATCACGGGCGCGAGCTACGGCAACCTCAGTGCCAGGGAACCGGTCCCGGAACTCGGGCCGCGGGCCTTCTGGATGACCGGCCGGGGGGTCGACAAGTCGTCGATCCGTATCGTCGGGAAAGATGTCCTCCTGGTGAAAGAGTTCGACCACACTGCAGGGGTGGCACACATCAGCCAGCCTCCCGGCGCAGATCCGTCGGCCCGCGTTTCTGTGGATGCCGTGGAGCATGCCCTCATCTATGAAACGTTCCCGGGCGTCGGGGCCATTATTCACGCCCATGCCTGGATGGACGGGGTTCTCTGCACGCGACAGAACTACCCGTGCGGCACGGCGGAGCTTGCCGGCGAGGTCGCTGCGCTTCTCGCGCGGACGCCCGACCCGTGCCGTGCCGCCGTCGGACTCAAAAACCACGGGCTGACCATTACCGGCCATGACCTGCAAGAAATATTCGGCAGGATCCGCGGCAGGCTTCTGAGAGAAGTCGCGATGTTCGCGTAAAGGAGGATGCATGTATCCGCTCAGAATACTCACGAGACAGCCCATCCGGTTTGTGCTGACCGTGGCAGGCATTGCGCTCTGCGTCATCCTGATGCTCTTTCTGCTTTCCGTCTATGGCGCAGTCGCCGCCGGATCGGTGGAATATATCCGTTACAACCAGGCGGATCTCTGGGTGCTGCAGCGGCATGCGACGAACATCCTCCGCGGATCTTCGATTTTGACGACCCCGCACGGCATCGTGTTGCGCCAGGTGGAGGGGGTGGAAGGGGTCGCGCCGGTTCTCCTCTTTCTTACCGTCGTCAGGCGGCCGGAGGGGAACGCCACGATTTTTCTCGCCGGCTACGACCCCGCGTGCGGTCTGGGCGGCCCGCCCTCACTCATTGCCGGCCGCACCGTGCAGAGTGATGATGAAATCGTTCTGGACCGGTCGTTTGCCGCGAGGTTCCGGATCACGATCGGCGACATGATCAGCATCCGGGATGATTCGCTCCGGGTGACCTGGATCAGTACCGGGACCAACGCATTTGTCGTCCAGTACGGATTCACGACGCTGCGACGCGCACAGGCGCTCCTCGGATACCCCAACGTCGTCACCGGCTATTTGATCTCGGTCCGCCGCGACCATGCCATTGCCTCGGTTGCCGCCGCAATCCGCGCGGACCTGCCGGGCGTCGAGGTCTACGATGGCCCGACGTTCCTCAATAACAACATCCATGAAATGGAGTCGGGCTTTCTGCCAATACTCTATGCCATCGCTGCCATCGGTGCAGTGGTCCTCACATCGATCCTCACGCTCCTGCTGACGGTCATCATCCTCGAATCGCGGAGGGACTTTGCCGTCATGCGGGCGCTCGGGTCGCCCGACAGGTTCCTGCGCGGAGTCATTTTCTCCCAGGCCCTGATCCTTTCGGTATCGGGCACCGTCATCGCGTCGCTGGTCTTTCCCCCGTTTGCAACTCTCATCGAATGGCTCACGCCCGAAGTGAGCACGCAGGCATCGACGGCCCAGAGCGCGGCAGTTGCCGCCGTTGTCCTTGCAATAACATTCCTGAGCGCGTGGATTGCCATACGCCGGCTCAGGGGCATCTATCCGCTGGAGGCTTTTTCATGAGAATCGAACAGTCGACGCCCGCCCTGGAACTCCGCGGTGCGTCAAAGATCTATCAGGCTGCTGGTCGGGGTACCACCGGGCTGACGCCGGTCGACCTGGCACTCTCCCCGGGTGAGCTTGTTCTCCTCGTTGGCCCGAGCGGGAGCGGGAAGACGACGCTGTTGACGCTTGCCGCGGGGCTCGTCGCCCCGACGGCGGGGAGTGTCATGATCGGCGGAGAGAGACTCGAAGGAATGGCGGCGGCGGCGCTCCAGAATGTGCGTGCCCGGCAGATCGGATTCGTCTTCCAGGCGTTCAATCTGGTCGATGCGCTGACCGCCCTGGAAAATGTCTCACTGGTGCTCCGTTTTGGGGGCCTCGCCCGCATGGACGCAACCCGGAGGGCACGGGAAGCTCTCGAAGAGTCCGGCGTCCTTCATTGTGCGGCCCAGTTTCCTGCGCAGCTCAGCCAGGGGGAGAAGCAGCGCGTTGCCCTTGCGCGGGCCGTGGCTGCCCGCCCGGCACTCCTGCTTGCCGACGAACCGACGGCAAGCCTCGACACGGAAAACGGACTCGAGGTCACGCGGGCGCTGCACCGGTACGCGCGTACCCACGGTGCCGCGGTGCTCGCGGCCACCCACGACCTCCGACTGACAGATTTTGCCGACAGGGTGCTGACGCTCAGCGACGGGAGGATCGTGCGGGAGGAGACCCGCGAACAATTGACCGGGACGTGACAATTTCATGACAAAGAGGAGCGGCGCTCCGGATAGATTGCGTCATGTTTCACCACCACCACACACCTAATCCACCTGCGTCACCATTTCATGCGAGGAGGCACCTCATGAACACTTCTCCACGTACATTGCTCTGTCTGCTGGCAGCATTCCTGTTCACAGCCATCGGAACGCTTGCCCAGACGATCACCATTCTGCACGTTAACGATACGCACGCGCATCTTGACGGTTTCGGGCCGAAAAACCTTCACCTCGAGGGTCAGCTCGGCGGCATCGCCCGCGCGGCGAGCGTCATATTCGAGCAGAGGGCGACGGAACCCAACGTCCTGTTGCTCCACGCCGGCGACATCTTCCACGGCGATTTCTTCTACAACCAGAAGCTCGGCGTCCCGGAGCTCTCTCTGATGGCAGCTCTGGGTTTCGATGCGATGGCTGTCGGCAATCACGAGTTCGAGATCACTCCGGACGGTCTCGCCATGACACTGTCCACCGCGTTCCCTGATCCGGCGACCAAGCCGTTTCCGCTCCTCTCGGCAAACCTGGACCTCGCTGGCTATCAGACTGTGGATCTGAGCCTCTGGATCCAGCCTTCGATCGTGAAGGTCCTGCAGGGTGTGAAGGTCGGTATATTCGGGATGACTGTGTTCGACGACCTTCAGGCGCTTCCCTCCCCGGTGGTGATTGACCCCAATATTACCGGCAGGGCGGCACAGGCGATCGCGGATCTGAAGGCGCAGGGTGCCCAGGTGATTGTCTGCCTTTCGCATCTCGGGATCAGGTACGACCGTGAACTCGCGGCCGGCGTCGCAGGGATCGATTTCATTGTGGGGGGACACGACCATTATCTTCTGACCAAGCCCGAGGCTGTGGTGAATCCTGACGGGAAGAAAACGCTGATCGTGCAGGCCGGGGAATTCTACGAACACATCGGCAAGCTCCGCTTTGCCTGGGATGCCGGCACGCAGAAGGTCTCGTTTCTCGACTGGAGAACGATCCCGGTGGACAAGCACGTGCCAGAAGCTCCTCCCATTCAGGCGGCGGTCAATGAGCTGAAAAAAGATGTCGTCGCTCAATACGGCCGTGTCTATGACCGGGTGGATGCGTGGGCGTTGACGGACCTTGACAAGACATACAAGCCCTTCAGCTCTCTTCGCGACTCACCGCTCGGCAATCTCGTGACCGATGCCTTCAGAAGGAAAACCGGCACGCAGCTGGCCGTGACGGTGGCAGGATTTGTCTCTGAAAAAATCTATGCGGGTCCGATCGTCGGCGCAGACGTCTTCCGCGCGATGAGTTACGGCTACGATCCCAATGGGAGCGGCTACGGGTTCAGGCTTGCGACGATGAAGATCCAGGGAGCGGCGCTGATCCAGGCCCTTGAAATCACGCTCGCGCAGCTTGGCGTCAGCGACGACTTCTTCCCGATGGTGTCCGGCATGACGTTCAAGTACGACGCGACCAGGAACCCGGGCGAACGGGTGGTCCTCGAATCAGTCCGTATCGGGGGAAGACCCTTCAATCCCGGGGCTCTGTATACCCTGACGACCAACGAAGCGATCCCGATAATTCTCGGCATGTACGGGGTACCGGTATCGAACCTGAAGGTAGGGAAGGATTTTGAGTATCCCGTGGTAAGGGAATTTATCAAAAAACTCACCCTCGTCTGCTACCGGCCCGAAGGCCGGATTCGCGACGCATCCGCACAGTGCCTGCCGGGGGAAGATGCGACGGAGGAGGGTGAAGTCGTGGCCGGCGGATCTGCAGCACCGTCCGCTCCTTCCGTGAAACAGTTTGCGCTTGAGGATAACTACCCGAATCCGTTCAATCCGTCCACCACGATCCGGTATGCGCTGCCCGGCCTCGCTCAGGTTTCCGTGAAAGTGTTCAACAGCATCGGACAGGAAGTCTCGACGCTTGCCGAAGGGATGCAGCCTGCGGGGATCTATGAAGTGAAATGGAACGCTGCCGGGCTTGCCAGCGGCGTGTACTTCTGCCGCATGACGGCACACGGTGAAAACGGCACCGGGAACTTCTCGTCAATCAAGAAGCTGATGTTGGTCAAGTAAGTTCTGCCTGAAAAAAAGATCACCACAGAGGCACAGAGAGAGCCATTTTCATTCGATTCTTTCTCTGTGCCTCTGTGTCTCCGTGGTGTTTTTTGTAATCAGGTCGCTTGCCGATGGGGAGGAAGATTCGTAGTTTTGGACAACAACCCGAATCGCTCCCCGCTTCCATGGTCAACGCAGAAGAGGCACTCCGCATCATTCTCGAAGCTGCGCCGCTCTTGAAATCCGAAACTGTCCTGCTCGCCCGGTCGTTCGGGAGGACGGTGGCGGAGGACGTCGTCGCGCGCGGTAACCTGCCGCAGTTTCCCAACAGCTCCATGGACGGATTTGCCGTCCGCCGTTCGGATGTTGACGGTGCGACATCCTCGAACCCCGTGACGCTCGTTGTCGCGGGTGAGTCGCGTGCCGGCACTGTCTTCAACGGCCCGCTTCCAAAGAAATCGGCCATCCGTATCATGACGGGCGCACGGGTGCCGGAAGGAGCGGATGCCGTCATTCCCCACGAAGAGACTGCGGGCGACGGGCAGAACGAGGTGAGTGTGAGCGCCACACCGCGCCTTGCGGAAAACATCCGCCTCGCAGGTGAAGACATCGCCGCCGGAGAGTCGGTCATGCGCGCCGGGGAACTGATGAGCCCCGCACATGCGGGGGTACTCGCTTCGCTCGGGTACGCCCGCATCCGCGTCTGCCGCCGTCCCCGTGTCGCTCTTATCGCCACCGGGGATGAGATTGTCGAACCCGGTAAGCGGCTGCGGGACGGACAGATCTACAACAGCACCTCGTTTGCACTCCAGGCGCTCGTCGCTGAATCCGGTGCAAAGGTGCGATTTCTGGGTATTGGCGGAGATAAAAAGAGCCGCATCAGGACACTGCTGCGCGATGCGCTCAGAGATGACGTCGTCATCGTGACGGGAGGGGTGTCGGTCGGACGGTACGACGTGGTCAAAGAAGTCCTTGCTGAGATCGGGGTCGAGATTCTTTTCTGGAAGGTGAACATCAGACCCGGCAGGCCGATGGTCTTCGGAGCGAAAGAAGGATCGCTCGTCTTCGGACTCCCGGGCAACCCTGTCTCGACCGGCGTGACCTTTCTCCAATTCGTCCGTCCGGCGCTTCTCAAGATGCTCGGGCACCGGGAGCTCTCCCTCACGCGGCTCCAGGCAGTCAGCGACGGGCACCTGAAAAAGTCGGACGGGAAACGACACTACCTCCGCGGGATCGTGCGGCAGGAGGGAGGCGCCTTACGCGTCAGGACCACGGGGAGTCAGAGTTCGGGCGTGTTGAGCTCGCTCCTCAAGGCCAACTGCCTGATTGTCCTCCCTGAAACGGTGTCGGAAGTTCCTCCCGGGGGCGAGGTCACGGTCGAACTGCTTCCTTCTGCATCAATCCGATAGAAAAATCACCACTGTGCCTCCGTGGTTTTCTTTTTTCTTGTAAGGGGTGAATATGCGGGATGTCTCCCAGAAGCCTCATACTCTCCGCACTGCCTCCGCACAGGCGGAACTCCGGTGCGCACCGGCGACCATCGGAGCGATCCGTTCCGGCACGTTGCCGAAGGCGGATCCTCTCCCGGTTGCGCGTGTTGCGGGGATCCAGGCGGCCAAGAATACCAGTCTCCTGATTCCGTACTGCCACCAGGTCCCGCTCGATTTCGTGGGCGTTGACATCACACTCCGTGAGGAGGGCATTACGGTGGTCACGAGCGTGAAGGCGGTCTGGAAGACCGGGGTCGAAATGGAGGCGCTTGCTGCCGCCTCGGCCGCCGCGTTGACGCTCTACGATATGCTCAAGATCATCGATCAGACGATGGAGATTACGTCGATCCGGCTCCTGGAGAAACGGGGCGGGAAGTCTGACCATCAGCTGAAGGAAAGCCGTCCGGTCAGGGCGTGCATTCTTGTTCTTTCGGACGCGGGATCGAAAGGGAAGAGAGAAGACACCTCCGGACAAGCGATCAGGGACCGGTTGGAAGCACTCGGTGTCACGATCGCAGCATTGAAGATTATTCCGGACGATGCCGGTCAGATTACTGCACAACTGAAGGAATGGTCCGGTGCCGACCCTGCCGACATCATCGTGACGACCGGCGGCACGGGCCTCGGGCCGAGGGATGTGACGCCGGAAGCGACGCGGAGCGTTCTTGAGAGGGAATTGCCGGGGGTGGAAGAGGTTCTCCGCGCTCACGGACAGGAGAGGAATCCCCGCTCGATGCTCTCACGCGGCGTGGCCGGAGTAAGAGGGAAGACCATCATCGTGAACCTTCCCGGCTCGCGGGCCGCGGTGAACGAATCACTTGATGTGCTCCTCCCCTGGCTTCTCCATGCCCTGCACATGCTCAGGGGAGAAGGCCACC
>JBGPYM010000199.1:0-6174 GCA_041493205.1 Bacteroidota bacterium | reverse complement strand
GAACTACGTCGCCGCACTCGAGGAGGTTCGCGCAAATCAGAAAGCGTACGGGGACAAGGCCACGGTCCTCTATAAGCTCGATGTGGGGCTGCTCTATCATTACGCCGGGATGCCGGATTCGAGCAATCGCTGGCTCTTCGCGGCCGAAAAGGAAATCGAGGACCTGTACACGAAAAGCATCACCCTCGCCGCGGCTTCGATGCTCCTGAATGACAATATCCTCCCGTATGACGGTGAGGACTTCGAGAAGGTCCTCGTCAACGTCTTCCTGGCTCTCAACTATGCAGAGAAAGGGGAGCCCGATGAGGCCCTCGTCGAGGCGCGAAAAGTGGATCTGAAACTCCGTGAGTATGCGAAACAGTACGAAGGGAAGAACAGGTACCAGGAGGATGCGTTCATCCGGTATATCATGGGTGCGCTCTACGAGTCGCGCGGAGAGATCAACGACGCCTTCATCTCGTACCGGAAAGCATATGAAACGTATGGAGTCTATGCCGCGCAATACGGTACAACGGCACCCTCGTTTCTCCTGGACGACCTGGTCCGGACTGCAACCCTGATGGGTTTCAGTGAAGAAGCCTCCTCCTACCGGTCGCTCGGGGGCGCTCCGTACTCCCCCGCAGCCAAAAAGAGAGGGAGTATCCTGGTGATTGCCTATGCGGGGAAAGGGCCGATCAAGGAGGAAGTCCGGCCCAATGTCAGCATCCCCGATGAGCAGGGCGTGGTGCACACGTTCCAGATCGCACTCCCCCGGTTTGTCCCGCGCTACCAGACGGGACGGCGGTATGAACTGAATGTCACAGCCGCGGATTCGGGCGCTCCGCTTCGGGCGACGACCGAACTGGCGGAGAATGTCACCGCCATCGCGGGAAAATCTCTCGAAGACCGGATGACGCTCGTCTACCTCAAATCAGGCGGCCGCGCGCTCCTCAAGTTCCTCGCCGCAGAGAAAATCAAAGCAGACATGTCGAAGGACAGCGACAACAAGCTGAGAAATTTCCTCGGGAGCCTCGCCGTTGATCTCGCCGTCGGTGCCACCGAACGCGCCGACCTGCGCACCTGGCGGACCCTGCCGGCTGAATTTCAGATCACCAGGATGCACCTCCCTCCTGGGGAGTATACCGTGCGCGTCGCGTCCACCGACGCGCGCTACGTTCTGCCGGAGGAGAAAGTCCGCGTTGCCGCCGGACAGACCACCTTCGTTATCGTCGATGACGTGCGGTGAACATGCCATGAATACAACTGCGGTGATCGATGAAGTCTACCGGGTGATGTTCAACGATCACCACGACCCCTTTACCGTCCTGGGTCCCCACCTGCTGGACGGCAACCGCCTCGCCATCCGCGCGTTCCTCCCCGGCGCGGCATCGGCCTCCGTGGCGGGAGAGGGTCCGGGGCGCGGGAAGGAATTCCCCATGACCCGCGTTCATGAATTCGGTTTCTTCGAAGCGGTGATTCCATCATGCACGGAGGTCTTCCCCTACCGGCTCAGGAAGACCATGGAGGACGGCCGGGTGGAGGATTTTCACGACTCGTACTCCTTCATGCCCACGCTGACCGATTTCGACATTTATCTCTTTAACGCAGGGGATCATCATAGAATCTATGAAAAACTCGGAGCCCACTTTGCGGAAGTGAACGGCATCGGGGGTGTCCAGTTTGCCGTCTGGGCCCCATCCGCCCGGAGCGTCAGCGTGATCGGGGAATTCAACGGCTGGGACCGCCGGCATCATGCCATGCGCGTGCTCGGCTCTTCCGGCATCTGGGAGATTTTTATCCCTGGACTTCCGGAAGGGGCCCTGTACAAGTTTCAGGTGAAGACGCAAAGCGGATATATTGCGGACAAGACGGATCCGTACGGGACCGAGATGGAACTCCGCCCGCGGACCGCCTCCCGCGTCAATTTCCTCCGGGGGTACGACTGGAAGGATGAGGCCTGGATGAAAGGGCGCCCCGGCGCGCGCGCGCTGCAGCGCCCCTTCGCAGTATACGAAATCCATGCGGGATCCTGGCAGCGGGGCGAAAAGAACCGGTGGCTGACGTACCGTGAACTTGCGGAGCGGCTCGTGCGTCACGCGACGGCGCTCGGCTACACGCACATCGAGTTGCTCCCCATCATGGAGCATCCCCTGGATGGATCCTGGGGGTATCAGGTGACGGGGTATTTTGCGCCGACGAGCAGATTCGGCTCCCCCGCGGATTTCATGTACTTCGTAGACCTGTGCCATCAGCACGGGATCGGCGTCATCCTGGACTGGGTGCCCGCACACTTTCCGAAGGACTCTCACGCGCTTGCGGAGTTCGACGGGACCCACCTCTACGAACACGCCGATCCGAGAAAAGGGGAACATCAGGACTGGGGTACGTTTATCTTCAATTACGGCCGACATGAGGTCAAGAATTTTCTTATCAGCAACGCCTTGTTCTGGCTGGAGAAGTACCACATCGACGGCCTCCGCATCGACGCGGTCGCTTCAATGCTCTACCTGGATTATTCCCGCAAGGAGGGGGAGTGGCTCCCCAATCAGTATGGCGGCCGCGAAAACATCGAAGCGGTTGAGTTCCTGAAACACCTGAACTCCGTCGTCCACACGTACCATCCGGGCGTGCTGACGATTGCAGAGGAATCGACCTCCTGGCCGGGAGTCTCAACGGCCATCGAACATGGCGGACTTGGATTCGATCTGAAATGGAACATGGGATGGATGCACGACACGCTGGAATATTTCACGAAGGATCCGGTCTACCGCACCCATCATCACCGCAATCTGACATTCGCCCTCCTCTACGCATTCACCGAGCGTTTTCTCCTCCCGCTGTCTCATGATGAAGTGGTGCATGGGAAGGGATCGCTCCTCGGAAAAATGCCCGGCGATCCATGGCAGAAATTTGCCAATCTCAGGCTGCTGTTCGCGCTCATGTACGCCTTCCCGGGGAAGAAACTCCTGTTCATGGGAGGGGAGTTCGGCCAGTGGGACGAGTGGAACCATGCGAAGAGCCTCGACTGGCACCTGCTCGATTTTGAGACGCACCGGGGTGTCAGAAATCTCATGGAGGACCTCGGCAGGATTTATAACAGCGAGCGGGCACTGTACGAAGTCGATTTTCATTACACGGGTTTTGACTGGGTCGATTTTCATGATGCCGCCAGCAGCATCATTTCGTTCGACCGCAAGTCGGCGGACGGCGCTGAAACCGTCACCACCGTGTTCAATCTTACGCCGGTCCCCCGGTCCGGGTACCGGATCGGCGTCCGGCAGCCCGGGACATATACGGAATTGCTGAACAGCGACGCCGCCCGGTACGGCGGGAGCAACATGGGGAATTACGGCACTGTTGCCGCGAACCCCATCCCCAACCACGGCCGTCCGTTTTCGATCTCCCTGACACTCCCCCCCCTGGGAGCCCTCTATTTCAAGAAAACAGCGGGGTAACACGCTCCCTCCCGGCTCGCCCGGAAACGCTCAGGACGGAACCGCCGCCGCACGCAGGGTGTTCATTGGACACTATGGCGTCTTGCATCCAGAGGATCGTTCTTTCCACCGCCGACGTCGCACGGCTCTTTAATGTCACGGAGACGACGGTCAAGCGCTGGGCGGATGAGGGGACCTTGATATGCCAGAAGACGCCCGGGGGACACCGGAAATTCGACATGCGGTGTGTGGTGGATTTTGCGGAAAAGAATCACTTTGAACCGGTCGGGGTCCTGGCGATCCCCGAGAGCGACCAGCTTGGCCAGCGCATCCAGGTGGCGCTTCTTGAAAAAGACTTTTCGGGGCTTGTGTCGGCGTTCGTGGAGAAAGCCCTCGCGCCGGATCCTGCCGATCTTTCGTTCTACCTCTCCTACCTCTACCAGCACCGCGTGCAACTGTGGGAAATCCACGACCTCATCGTCCGCCCGGGGATGGAGGAGATCGGCGCGCGCTGGTTGCGCGGCGCGATCGGCGTCAATCACGAACACCGCGCATCTTATGAGACGCAGGAGGCGCTTGTCAAGCTCCAGACGCAGATCCGGATGAAGCCGGCCAGGGGACGATCCGCAGTCTGCTCCTGTCTTGGCGAGGAGCTGCATGAAATCGGCCTCCGGTGCGCCGCGCATCTCTTCGAGTCGGAAGGGTGGGCCACAACCTACCTGGGCGCACGCACGCCGGTTGAAGCTGTTGCCACCGCCATCCGGGAAACCCGGCCGACGGTCGTCTCTCTCTCCGTGACATATGTGCCGCCGGAAGGATTGCCTGCCAGGGAATGTCAATGCATCGTGGATGCAGCGCAGGAAGTGAATGCGCAGTTGATTCTAGGCGGGCGCGGCGCCCATGCGCTCCCCCGCGACCCCGCGTGGCCCGCCGGAATTCACACCTCGTCACGGGAGCTCCTCTCGTCCATTGAGGCGATCGAACGCACCGCCTGTGCCGGCCAGGGTTCGACTGTTTCGCAGTCATAGGAACGGACAAGGCGTGAAAATCATCGTCACCGGCGGGACAGGGTTTGTAGGGAAGGCTCTTCTCCAGCGGCTGGCCCGGGACAATAACGACATCGTGCTGCTCACCCGAACACCCGCGAAACCCACATCGGCAATGCCGGAGCGTGTGACGGTTCTGCCCTGGGACGGAAAGTCGGTCGGTGCGTGGGGTGCCAGCGTGGATGGCGCCGACGCCATCATTAACCTGGCAGGCGAGCCGCTCGATGCCCGCCGATGGACGACGGCCCAGAAGGAGCGCATTATCGCAAGCCGCGTCGATGCCGCGGGCGCGCTCCGCGACGCAATCGAACGTGCGGCGAACAAACCTTCCGTTGTCGTTAACGCCGCCGCCGTCGGCTTTTACGGGCCGGTCGAAGAAGGGGATCTCCGGGAAGATGCTCCCCCGGGACAGGGGTTTCTCGCCGAGACCTGTGTCCGGTGGGAACATGCGGCGCTGCAGATCGGCACGGCCGGTCCGCGGGTTGTGATGCTCCGCTGCGGCGTGGTCCTCGGGAAGGGAGGAGGGGCGCTGCGGAAGATGCTCCTTCCCTTCAAACTGTTCGTCGGAGGCCCGCTCGGGACGGGACGGCAATGGTTTCCATGGGTCCACCGGGATGACCTGGTCAACGTCATCCTGTTCGTCATCGGCCGGACAGACGCACGCGGGCCCGTCAACGTCGTGGCACCCGAAGCCGTCACGATGAGAACATTCTGTGCTGCGCTCGGCGTCGCCCTCCACCGGCCATCATGGGCCCCCGTGCCCGGCCTGGTTCTCCGCGCGGCTCTCGGCGAGATGGCCGGGATGGTGCTGACCGGCCAGCGGGTGGTGCCCGCAAAACTCCGGCAGCTCGGCTATACGTTCCGCTTCCCCGCACTTGCGCCCGCATTGACAGATATTCTGCAGTGATTCCCTCGTTCCACTTCTCGCGGATAATTCGTACATTGGCGTGCCCGGATGCGGCCGCACCTCTTCGTTCCTGCCGTACACAACTCAACAAAGGACTTCCCTGTGTCGACTCTCAGCAAGCATGTGGACTTCCATAAGCGCACCGATCGTGTCCTCAAAGGACAAATCCTGATGGAGTTCGAATGATCCCCCCTACTCATATTGAGCACATCGGGATCGCGGTAAAGGACCTCGATGCGTCCGTTGCCCTGTTCCAGAAATTGCTCGGGGTTCCCTGCTATGCCGTGGAAGAAGTCGCGGATCAAAAGGTAAAGACCGCCTTCTTTCGCGTGGGCCAGACGAAGATTGAGCTCCTCGAAAGCACCGCGCCCGATGGTCCGGTCGGGAAGTTCATTGCAAAGCGCGGGGAGGGTATTCATCATATCGCCCTGGCAGTCTCCGATGTCCCCGCGACACTGAGGGCGCTTGATTCCGCCGGTGTCCGCCTGATCGACACCGCCCCGCGCCCCGGCGCCGAAGGGCTCGCCACAGCATTTCTCCACCCGTCATCGACGGGAGGCGTGCTCCTTGAACTCTGCGGGCAGCCGCCGCACACGGAACGGGACAGATCATGACAATGGTCTTCGATTCCCTGGCGGAGAGTCCGCTCCTTCTTCTGTTTGCGGTCATCGGCATCGGCTCCCTGGTGGGGAGCATCCGCGTTGCAGGGTTTTCACTCGGTCCCGCGGGCGTTCTGTTCACCGGCATATTTCTCGGGTCTATGGACCATCGTCTCCGCATCCCCGAGCTCGTCTACGTGCTTGGCCTT
>JBGPYM010000096.1:0-10601 GCA_041493205.1 Bacteroidota bacterium | reverse complement strand
GGGCAAGCACCTGCAGCTCCAGAGCGCTTCGCTCGGCGAGACGCGATGCTTCGAAGGTTGCGATCAGATAATTCACGGTGACTGCCAGGAGGAACAGCACAACGCCGGCCGCGGCCAGAAGCGGGAGGGCGTCGCGGTACCACGCCTGCTGGCCAAGCTCCGGTTGCAGCCATGCAAGAACCGTTCCCCACCCGGTGGCGGCGAGCACCCAGAGTGCACTCGAGAGAACCGCCGCAAGGATGTTGGATACGAGCAGGCGGGCGATGTTCGTCGCATGCAGCGGGAACGCCCGGCAGAGGTACCAGGCGGAGAGGGAAACGAACGCATAGACCAGCATGAGGGGAAGCGAGAGAGCAAGCGCTGCGACCCCCGGGATTTTTCCGGGGATCGCGATAAGTGCGGCAAGCATCAGGGCAAGCGCAAGCCAGACAATCAGATAGAGCGAAAGAATTCGCCGGTCTTTGAGAATGGGATGCATGAAGCAAGATAACCAATGTCCCGTTCAGGTGCTCACGCAGCCACCCTTAATTGGTTATTTCCACGCCTCCCATCACCGCGGTTCCTTTGATCACCAGTTGCTTCCCCCCCGGCGCAGCCGGTTGCCCTGTCTTGTCCTCGAAACCCGCCAGAATCGGAATGCCCTGCAGGCTGACGCTCCATGTGTGCGGCACCTTGATCTTAATGCCGCCCCACACTGCAAATGTATTGATGACAGCCTCGTCACCTTTGATTGCGGCCTGGCGCAGGTCGAGCTCGCACCCGCCCATGATGGCGGTCAGCTCACCGCCCCGGAAATCCTGCGTGTTCATGGAACGCTGAAATGCACCGAGGACCGCAAAACCGCTCACCGTAGAGGACGCATCGCCAGGCGGCCCGTCCGAGGTTTGCGCGCGGCTGCGTGAGGCGCTCCCCCATATGAGACTCCCGCCGATGAGTACGAGAATCAGCGGCCAGAAGTCACGAAACCCCAGCTCCGTCATGCCGAGTGTCCGCAGGAGAAGAATCGCTCCGACGAGAATGAACATCGAACCGACGAACCGGCCGGACCCGCCCGCCCTGGGCTGCATCAGCCGTATGACGCCGAAGGCTATCAGGAACAGGGGCCAGAACCGTACGTACTGCCGTCCGTCAATCAGGTCCATGTTATCAAGAAGGAAGACAACCCCGAACAGGATCGCGGCAATCCCGAACACAAGTTGACCGCCGATGCGGAACGATCGCTTAGAGTCCATGGGCGTTTTCCTTATCAGAGTCGCGAGGCGCCATGGGCGGGAGGCTCTTCCAGAGCATCGAGGCGCCGAAGGCTATGAAGACTGCGGGCCAGGTTTCGTGGAACGAGAGGCCCCAGAGGCGCAGTACGGATACCAGGAACCAGAGGCCGATGATGAGGATCCAGAGCCCCGATCCCTGTTCTTCGCGCGTGTCAGCGCGGAAGAGCTTTGCAATGCCGAAACCGATGACCAGCAGCGGCCAGTAACGCCAGATCGGCCCGACATCGATGATGTCCTGGTTCTCCAGCAACAGTGCCAGCCCAGCGAGGATCAGCAGGCCCCCCACCAGAAGCTGTGAACCCAGCCGTTGTTTTCCTTTCATACAATGACCTCCTGAAGTGATGAATGCTGACACAAGATACGGCGCAGGAGTCCCGGAGTGGCGGTTAAATCGGCGAACGGTGGAAAGCTGCCGGTGAATGGCGGTCCGGAGACGCGAACGCCCCCGCAGAGCACCGTTCTGCAACTTACGGCGCGGGGGGGCGTACACTCAAATGGAGGTGCACAATGTCGAAACTACTTCTGTGGCTGTTGCTCCTGTGTGTCTGCTGGCCTCTCGCTCTTGTTGCGCTGGTAGCCTACCCGATCATCTGGGTCCTGTTGATTCCCTTCCGCCTGATCGGCATCACCGTCGATGCGGTGCTGGAATTATTCCGCGTGATCATCACGCTCCCCGCGCGGATCCTCAGGGGGCCGTCCGTTTCTTGATCTTCTCAACGCTTGCCCGCGCGGCGTCCGAAGATCTGTCCTCTGTGTCGTTGGCGATCACCTGGAGCCGGGGGAGAATGGAAACATCGCCGTTGTCGCCCAGCCACCGGATTGCCTGACCGCGTACAAATGACGATCGTTCGGACAGCACAGAAGCATACAGCACCGCAACGTCCTTCATCGCCTTTCCATACCTCCCGAGAATCCTGAACGCCTCCAGCCGGACAGCCTGCGGATTGCCGTACCGCGCACGCGTCAGCGAGACCTCCACGGCCTTTGCCGTATCGACGACCGACAGACCCGCCAGCGCGGCAATTTCAATGACGTTATTGTGGGAAGGTATCGCCAGATGTGCGAGAAGTGCCGGGAGGGCATGCGCCGAATCCGCGCGCGCAAGCGACCGGAGGGCGTATCCCACAACCCGGTAGCTCGAATCCTTCAGCGCGGCAGTGAGCGCCGCCGTCACATTATCACCGTGGTACCCGCGCATCTGATAGACCGCCGTCTGGCGTACCGCAGATTTCGGGTCGGTGGCAGCGGCAACGAGCACTCCCGCGGCCTCTTTCTTCTGTGCATCGTTCAGGGAGTCCATCTTCTCCAAAGCGTACAGAGCTTCCCGACGCACTGCCCACATTCTGTCGCTCCGTGCGATCGTCGCCAGAACAGGAAGGGTTTCTCCGGCCCGGTCGTCCTTCACCAGCCCCTGCACGGCCCTGACGCGGTCAACGGGATTGGTTGCCAATATGGCCTGATACTTCCACTCATCGGCGGATTTGGACCAGTGGAGTTCCTTCAGGAGCCAGTTCCCTTTGTCGAACACGACGAGGTTCGGCCGCGAGAGCGTATGGAAGACAAACGTCGTGTCCGCGGAGAGAATGTTCACACGGGAAGTGGTGCTTCCCTCCGGCATCGTCAGCTCGATGTCCACGGGAGTGCGGAACACACCGGTGAGGCTGTCCATCTTCTGGGTCTGGCGGACACCGAGGAGGAGGCTCCTGGAGGAGTCGTTCCAGGTGGATTTCAAGGCAAAGACGGGATACCCTGCTTTGTACAGCCACTGGTCGAAGAACCAGAACAGGTTCTGCCCCGTTGCCTCTTCGATGGCGACTTTCAGATCGTTGGTCTCGACGACCGTATGCTGGTGCTTGGTGATGTAGTGATGCATCGCCTTCCAGAAGAGCCGGTCGCCCAGGACAAATCGGAGCATGTGAAGAACGGACGCGCCCCGCGGATAGAGGTTTGAGCCATACGAGCCGACGCTCACGATGGGCTTGCGCCCGGCGGTCTTGTCGGAGGTGATCCCCGATTGCTGCGACTGATACATCGTGTAGTCGAATTCGTCCCTGCCGAACGCCTCTTCGTGCCAGAGCGGGTCGAAATAACTGGCAAAGCTCTCATTGAGCCAGAGGTGCCGCCAGTCCCTGCACGTGACCACGTCCCCCCACCATTGATGGGCCAGCTCATGCGCGATGAGGCTCGTGGGTATTTCATCAACCCGCGCACGCGCATCGTACACCGTGATATTGTCTGCAAGGCCGGTGGCGCTGGTGTTTTCCATGCCCCCCACCGTGTAGTCGCGTATCAGCACCTGGGCGTATTTCGCCCACGCATACGGGTAGCCGATCTTCTCGCTGAACCATGTGATCATTGCCGGTGTCTGCGCGAAGCAGACTTTCGCGTCTTCCACATCCGACGGATACACCCAGTACTCAACAGGAACGGAACCTGCCCTGTCTTTCAGGACGGCATACTCGCCCGCAGCGAGCATGATCAGATACGACACATGGGGGATGTCCTGCGACCAGTGAAAGGTCTTTGTCTTCTTTTTCTTGTCCTGCGTAACGCTCACCAGACGCCCGTTCGAAAGCGCCATGTAAGAATCACGCACCGTCGCAATCACTTCACTGGTCGCGACATCATTGGGGAAGTCGTGGCAGGGAAACCAGAAGTGGTTGTCCATGTCTTCCCCCTGTGTCCAGATCTGCCAGGGCCTGTCCGGATACGCCGAATCGGGCTGCACGAAAAACAGGCCCCGGGCGGGCGTACACGAATATCCGATCGAGAGCGTCAGCGTGTCCCGGAATGTGTACGGCCGGTCGAGCATGATGGCGAGTGTCTTCGGATGCACCGTGAACCGGAGTTTGGTCGATCCAAGCATCACGCTGGTGACATCCAGATGCTCGGCGTCGAGCGTCACCTCCTGGACCTGATCGGGAAACGGGACCAGAGTGATGGCGGTGGTGCCGGTGACTTTCCTCCGGGGTTCGTCAAAGGAAACCTCGATTCTGTAATGGACGACATCATACGCCCGGCTCGGGCTCTCTCCCTCGTCACGAACCGCAAACAGAGGCTGTTGGGCGAACAGCGTGCTCACGAACAGGACCGGAAGGAACAATGCGGCACACGACTTCATGAGACCTCCGAGTAATGAAGTGCAAAGGTAACCAACGCGGCTCCTGGAATCAATCGGCAGCCGGTGTCACGATGCGACCAGCGAACGGAGGAGGTTCATGTTCTCGATATCCTCATGCATGTCCTCGCTCTTCTCCGTTTCGAGAATTTTGGGCACGCGGTCGAGCCGTGCGTCATTGACCAGCATGCGGAAGGCGGTACGTCCGATCATCCCCTGGCCGATGTGATGGTGCCGGTCCACCCGTGACCCCCGCTGTTTCTTTGAATCGTTCACATGCATCGCCGCCAGGCGCGCGAGCCCGATGACATCGTCGAATTCACGCATCGTGGCCCCCCAGCCCTCCTCCGTTGCGATGTCGTATCCCGCGGCAAATACATGGCAGGTGTCCAGGCAGACCCCCATGCGTGCCGGGTCCTCGACGAGGTCGATGATCGCACGGAGCTGCTCAAACCGGTAGCCAAGAGTCGTTCCCTGACCGGCGGTGGTTTCAAGCAGACTGAGCGTGCGGAACCGGGAGGTTGCGGCGTGTGCGATGTTGAGGGATTCAGCAATGAAACGGATCCCGTCGGCCTCCCCCCGGCCCGTATGTGCGCCGGGGTGGAACACGAGGCCTGTGATGCCGAGGGCTTCGCAGCGATGCAGTTCATCCTGGAATGCCCCGCGGGATTTCCTGAGTGTGTCGGGATTGGTGGCACACAGGTTGATGAGATACGAGGCATGTGCGATGACGGGGGCGATAGTTGATTTCGCAGCGGCGGATTTGTAGCTTTCAACATCCTCCGTGCTGTAAGGCCTGCCTGCCCATTGGTTTCCGTTCTTTGTGAACACCTGCATCGTCGCACAACCGGCCCGTGCTCCGCGATCAAAGGCCGTGTGCATCCCTCCGTTGATGGACATATGTGCGCCCAGCAGGAGCGTTTTTTCCATGGATGAAAGATACGCACCCGTCCGCACATTCACCAATGTACGGGCGACCCGGAGGGTCGCCCCGACAGAGGATCAAACGCCATGAAATCCTCCTCCCTCGTTGTCGGCCTGATGTCGGGCACGTCGCTCGACGGCATCGATGCTGTCCTGGTGCGCATCCGTGGCGCCGGCCCGGCGACGCGTTTTCAACAGCTTGCCTACGTCCGGACGCCCTTCCCCCGCGGGGTCCGGAAATTGATCCTGAAGAATTCGTACCCCGGCACAAGCCGGGTGGATGAGATCGCGCGGTTGAACATGCTCCTGGCGGAGCTGTATACCGATGCCGTCAGAGCTGTCATGCGCGCCGGAAAGAAGAGGATGAAGGATCTTGACCTCATCGGCTCCCATGGTCAGACGGTGCAGCACCTCCCCCGGCCGGCCACAATGTTCGGCCGTACAATCCGGGCAACGCTGCAGATCGGGGATCCGTCGGCGCTTGCAGCATTGACAGGGGTGACGACCGTGGGAGATTTCCGCGTGGCCGATATGGCACTGGGCGGACAAGGGGCGCCGCTGGTCCCGTACTTCGACTGGTTGGTCTTCCGCTCGCGGACGAAAAACCGGGTTCTGCTCAACATCGGCGGTATTGCCAATGTCACCGTGTTGCCGAAAAACTCCGGGCCCGGGGGAGTCTTTGCCTTTGATACCGGCCCCGGCAACATGGTGGTTGATTCCCTGATGCACGAATTCTACGGAAAACCGTTTGACCTGGGAGGACGCACCGCTGCGCGCGGTGACGTGTCACTGGAGCTGTTCAGCACGATGATGCGCCACCCGTACCTGCGGACACGTCCGCCGAAATCCACCGGCAGGGAAGAATTCGGGCCCGGGTACGTTACGACCCTGCTCAGGCGCGCGAAGGGGTATGCCCGCGAGGATATCATTGCGACGGCATCCCAGTTCACCGCATTTGCAATCTATGAAGGTTACAAGCGGTTTGTCCTCAGGACCATGGTGGCCGATGAGGTGATCGTGAGCGGCGGGGGGGCCAGGAACACCTACATGATGGACGAGTTGCGGAGATACTTCGACGGCGCCCCGGTGCGGCCGGTTGAACATTTTGGGATTGCTGCCGAGGCAAAAGAAGCGATCTGCTTCGCCGTGCTGGCGCACGAAACAATGGCGGGACGTCCCAGCAATCTCCCGGGCGTCACCGGCGCCCGCAAACCCGTCGTCCTGGGAAAAATCTGTCCCGCAGGGAGGTAAGATACTGAGGGGCGACCCGATGCGTCGCCCCTCCATCATCCGGATTATCCGGCAGGAACCGGTCGCACCCCGGACGGCCCGTACCGGATCACCAATTCCTTCAGGATGTTCTCGGCGCCTGAATATTTGTCGAGGACAAACAAAACGTAACGGCTGTCGACACTGATCGTTCTGTTATACCGCTCCTGGAAATAGTAGTCGCCGACAACCGCTTCCCAGTTGCCGTCAAATGCGCAGCCGATGAGTTCGCCCTTCCCGTTGATCACCGGACTCCCCGAATTCCCTCCCGTGATGTCCAGATCCGTCAGAAACGCGACGTGTACATCCCCGGTCTTCGGATCGGCGTACCGTCCAAAGTCTTTTTTCTGCCAGAGGTCCCTGAGTTTCGCCGGAACGATAAAGGGATCTTCTGACTGCGCTTTTTCAACGACGCCCGCCAGCGTGGTGTAATATCTGTACTCTACCCCGTCACGGGGTGAATACGGCTTGACGGTCCCGTAGGTGAACCGGATGGACCGGTTGGCATCGGGATACACCAGGTCGCCCTTCTTCCACGCGAGCAATGCCTCGATGTATCTGGCCCGGAGCAGCGCCGTCTTCGCGTTGAACCTAGCCACACGCGCGGTCATGGGCGCCTGTTCGGCGTCGATCGATGCCGCAAACACGGAGAACGCATCTTCAGTAATTGCCTCGGCCCCGCCTGCAAGCAGTTTTTCGCACCCGGCCGGCATCGCCATGCGTGTTTCGTCGTACAGGTCGTCGACAAACGCGCGCACCTTCGTTTCGCGGTCGGCCCCCGTCCTGGAACCGGCGATCTCCCGGAATGCGGCCAATTGTTGTTCAACGGGCATTGCAAGGTTCTTGAGGATGAGAGCGGTCAATGTCTGCTTGTCCACCGTCGGATCATAAATCTTGAAAACCGATCCGATGAACTCGCGCACGCCGTCCCTCTCTCTCGCCGACGGTGTGAGGTGCACGCCCGCAGAGTCCCGCTCCAGTGCGGCGAACGATCGCAGTCGTCCGGCAAGGCGTACGAGATCGACTCCCGTCGAGACGTTCAACAGCACAATGCTCTTCCGGTTGAATGTTGTGAGTTCTGCCGACGCCCTCTCCAGATCTCCCAGGAGCGTGCCATACTTCCGGGCAAGTTCAGGGGTGTTGTTGAGATAGGCGGCGAACTTCAGCTCCTCGCTACGTTTCAGTGTGAGGAGATCGGCCCGCTCCATCCCTTCGAGCGTGCCGAGATAGTTTTTGTACGTGTTCGCGATGCCGCGCACGCGGCTGGCAAACCGTATCTCAAGGGCCCGGTCTTTTTTCCCCGCAGCGTCAATGATATCCATGCGGGTCTTGTACAGTTCGATCGTGGTGGGGAGTGTCTCGTCATGTGCAAGCTGCACGGACGCGGCTTCCCGGTACCGGAATGTCCGTCCGGGGAAGCCCATGATCATTGCGAACGAGCCTTCGGTGTACCCCTGTGCGGAGATGGGGAGGAATACTTTCGGCGTGTAGGGGATGTTCTCCTTCGCGTATTTTGCCGGTGTGTGGTCCGGACCGCAATAGACGCGCATCAGGGAGAAATCACCCGTATGGCGCGGCCACATCCAGTTGTCCACTTCGCCGCCGAAGTTTCCGATGGCGCTGGGCGGTGCATAGACGAGCCGCACGTCACCGAACGATTCGTACGTAAACAGGAAATATTGCCCGCCGCTGTACATGTCCGATACACGGCAGGTATACCGCGTGGTCCCCTTTGCCGCTTTCTCGATTTTCCCGATCGCGGCCTGCACGGCCTTTGCGCGGGTGTCGGCGGACATGGTGTCGGTGACGGCGCTCAGAACTTCTGCGGTCACATCCTTCATGCCCACCACAATCTGGGCGGTGTAGGTCGTGGAGAGCTCCTCCGCCTTCGTTTTCGCCCAGAAACCGTTTTTCAAGTAGTCGTCCTGTACGGAACTGAGTGACTGGATGCCGGCGAATGCGACGTGATGGTTGGTGATGATCAGCCCTTCGGCCGAAACAAACGAGGCGGTGCCGCCGCCGAGCAGAACGACGGCATCCTTCAGACTCGGTCCGGTGGCGCTGTAAATCTGTTCAGGGGTCAGCTCGAGCCCGTGCTGCTTCATTTCAGCGACCGGGAGCTTGTAAATCGAGTCGAGCAGCCACATGCCCTCGTCCATCCACCTGGCACCGGCGAAAAGGCCGACGGCAAGGGTGAGGGCACACAGTATGGAAAGACCAGGGATCTTTTTCATAGGATCCTTTGCGTGGTAGTGACGGAATTGAAAGCGAAGAGCGGATGGAAAAAAAGCAGGGGGAAGATGCTGGTAATGGATGATACCACAAAAATTCGGGGAATTCAACACCTGTCAGGGAGGCGTTGCTTCTGGAGCGTTGCAGGCGTATATTATGACAATTGGGTCCGTTCTTCCTGAATTCACAGCCGGAGCGTGCATGAAGCATTGGCGGCACACCGCAGCGAGACTGCTTCTCGCAGCGAATGTCGCAGCCGGACTTTGCGGCGAGGCGCTGCACTACGAAACCCTTGCAGTGCGGCTTTCCGCTGACCCGGTCGTTGCTCCGCACCGCTGCGGCGACAGGGAACGGCACGTCCCGCTCGACAGTCTGCATCCATGTACGCTCTGCACGGGATTTTCCCAGCGCGTGTCTACGGCGGTTCCCCCCCAGGCGGTCGCTGCTCCCGTCCGCATTCTCCTCGGCACCTTTGCCGCGGATCGGGACGAAACCCTCTCCGCCGATCGTCCCCTCGACCATACCCGCGGTCCTCCAGCGGCCTGATCGCTGTTCCCCGTCCATTGCCCCGCCAGAGGCGCCGGGAAATCATTCAGCGAATCACGCAGGAGGAAATCATGTTCTTCACACGGGGCGCGTGCCTCGTCCTTACGCTGCTGACACTTGGCAGCACCGTCCCGATGGCACGTGCACAGACCACCATCAACCCAGACATCAGCGTCATCCCCCGGTTCATTCTGCGGACCGATGACGGCGAAAAACTTGCCGAGGGGAAGCGCGTGTTCAGTCAGCCCGATTTCCAGTTCGAAGAGCTGGAGATCGCAATCCAGTCGTACCTCAATCCCTTCTCCCGGGCAGACGTCATCCTGACGCTTCCCGGCCCCGACATCGATGCGGGGAAGCTCGGCATCGAAGAACTGTATGCGACCGTGTTCCGGGGGCTCCCGCTGGACCTGAACGTCCGGTTCGGCAAGTACCGCGCCGAGTTCGGGAAACTGAACATGGTGCATCCGCACGCCTGGCCGTTCGTCACGGCTCCGCTCATGCAGCAGCGGTTCCTGGGAGAGGAGGGATTGAACGACCTGGGGATCAGCGCCAGCGTGCTCCTTCCGACCGGCGACGTGTACACGAAACTGACGGTCGACCTGCTGCGCGGCGCCGCAGTGGCCGGCGCGGCCGGACTGCAGGACACCACGGGGCGTAAACCCGCATACGCAAATTCCGCACGGCTCATGGGGTTCTTCTCCCTCGGCGATTTCAGCGACGTTGAAGTCGGCATCAGCGGGTATACCGGCATCCATGACCCGTACAATCGAGACCGGTTCTGGTACGGCAATCTCGATTTTAAGTACAAATACCGCCCCGGTACGTATACATCCCTTGTCGTCCAGGGAGAGTACCTCCTCAACACACGCCGCGCCCGCCTGGACGCCGCCGGCACCGCATTGCGTGACGCTGCGGGGAATCCGGAAGAACGGTCGATCACAACGTCCGGCATGTATCTCTATGCCGACTACCAGTTCCTCAAAACCTTCTCCATCGGCGCACGATACGACTGGACGGAGTCACCCTACAGCGCCGATGACCGGTCTCATGGCGTTGCCCTCTTTTTTGGCTATTATCCCGTGGAAGAGACTCTCGGACTGCGCCTGCAGTACGCGAACGTGACGGATCGGGCGCCCGTGACGGCCCTGCCCGGAACGCCGGGAGGAACTTCCCGGTCAGTGAACAGCATCGCACTGCAGGTCCTCTTTTCGCTCGGGCCCCACAAGGCGCATCCGTTTTAG
>JBGPYM010000013.1:0-26735 GCA_041493205.1 Bacteroidota bacterium | reverse complement strand
CGGAACTTCCGCCCGCAAGCCAGAATCCGCTCTTCGGTGACGATGCGTTCGTGACCGTTGCAAGCGCAAAAACGTCGACGGGCGATTACCGCGCCGGCGGCTTCGTTGCGGGGAGTGCGACATTCACCCTGGGTGAACAGGACCTTGAGCTCGGCTTTACGAGGGTGACGATCACCGGTGACAACACAAACGCAGGCAGAATAAGGGCGTCCATCAGCCTCACGAAGGATGAGTCCCACAGTCGACTGCGGCCCATCGGGTTCGGGAAGCTCACCCAGGGCGAAAACAGGGTGCACACTCTCACTGTAGCGCCGGGAACGGCCTCTCTCCGGCTCGTGCTCGTCTGGGACAAGAGCTGGGAGATGTGGCCGACAAACGATCTCGATTTGCTCGTTCTCGACCCGAATGGGAATCCGGTGCTGGTGGATAACGACGGCGATCAGGATCTCGACGGACTGAGCCTGGACGTGCCGGAGCGGCTCACCGTCACCGCGCCGGCTGCCGGGACATGGACATTCATTGTCATCGGTTCCACTGTCTGGAGCGGAAAAGAGAGCTATACGCTCTACAAGGAGCAGGACCACCCCTCGGGAATGTCGCTTGCCTCCGCTGAACCCTCCCTGAAGGAGGTGCCGGCGGCTTTCGACCTCTCCCAGAATTATCCGAATCCATTCAACCCCACGACCATCATCCGGTACGCTTTGCCGGTGGTGGCACACGTGCGGCTGACGGTCTACAATACGCTCGGCCAGGAGGTCGCAACGCTCGTCGATCGGGACGAGGAGTCGGGATTCCACCAGGTGTCGTTCGGGAACCCGGGCCTTGCGAGCGGTGTCTATTATTACAGGATCCGGGCCGGGGAGTTTGTTGCCACCCGGCAGCTGGTCCTGCTCAAGTGATGATCGCCGGAAGTTTTCCCGAAGCCCCCGCCGGATCACGGTGGGGGCTTCGTAGTTTCCTGTTCTGCGGTGCGCATCGCACAAGCCTCGAGGTGTCGTGACGATGGAACGATTCTGCCTGATTCTTGCGCTGTGCGGGGTACTTGCGTCCACCGGTGTCGCCCAGGCGGCGGATCCGTGTGGATGCGCACCGCAGCGGGGGAAGAAGCCGTACCGCCTCACGGCGAAAACCGAGACGAAGTACGAATCATATCCCGCTTCGGGTGGAGTCCTCACGCCGCTGGCTATGCTCCGGTGGGAGAAGAAATACGCGGCGAAGGCGAATGGCACAACCGTTGGCCGGCTGACCGCGCGGTTGCACGACACGCCCGAAGACTCGCTCTACACGCTGGAAGGGTACATGTGGTACGTGCAGAAGGAAATCGATTGCGATTACCACATCCAGATCGGCCCCGCCGGCAAAACGGGGAAACACCGTGCGGTCGTCGAGGTGACCCATGAAAACTGCTCGCTCCAATCGGTTATCGACGACACCCTGCGCGCCAGGGGGTACACCTTCGGAAAGGAATTTCCCCGCGGCATCCCGGTGACTGTCACGGGGCTCGGATTCTACGACTGGCAGCACGGCGTAAAGCATCCCCCCTCTTCCACCCCGCCCGGCTCCCCCCTGGAGAAGCAGGAAGGCACTGCCTGGGAGCTCCATCCGGTAAAGAGCATCCTCTTTAAATAATTCTCCCCCGTCCCCTTGACTTTTGGTTTTGTTGATTGTATATACAACTATGAAACCCGGGATCACGCCGAGGGATATCAGCAGTCAGTGCATCGCCCTGAAACTCCGGATTCTCTCCCGGGCTGTGACGAACGTGTACAATGACGCGCTCCGTCCGCTCGGGCTGACGATCAGCCAGATGAACATCCTGGTTGCCGTAGCCTGTTTCGGCCGGGCGCGACAGCAGCAGGTATGCGACGTTCTTCAGCTTGAGAAGTCAAGTTTGAGCAGGGACGTCGTCCGGATGATCGCCCGACGCTGGCTCGCGACAAAAGGGGGCGGCAGGGCATACGTTCTGACCCTGACCGAAGGTGGGAGGCAGCTCCTGGAACGCGCAACGCCTGCGTGGGAAGAAGCACAGAAGAAGGCTCTGTTGCTCATCGGGGAAGAGAACGCCCCAGCGCTCCACAGGGCTGCGGGAGAAGTCGGCAGATCGAAGCGGAGACACCCCGCCTGACGTCGCTCTTTTCTTTGGGTTTTTTGAGTTGTATATACAACAGACAAAAAAAAACAGACAATAATGAAGAGGAGGGGGCCATGGCGTCGATGGAGAAACATCCTACTGTTGTGCTGATGCGGGAACGGATGGCGGCTGGTGGAACACCGGCCCCCCGCCCGCCGCTCGATGCGGCTGCGTTGAGGCAGATCTGCCTGGAGGCCGGTGCGGATGACGCGGGGTTTGTCGAGCTCGAGAGGCCTTCAATCGCCGATCAGCGGGCGGATATTCTGGCTGCATTCCCCCGGACGAAAACGCTCGTGAGCCTTGTCGTCCGCATGAACAGGGAAAACATCCGCAGCACCGCCCGCTCTGCTGCAAATCTCGAGTTCCATTCAACCGGCGATGAGGTGAATCTCATTGCCCGGGAGATCGTTGCGCGACTGGGGGAGATGGGCGTCCGTTCGTTCTATCCGTCCATGGGCTTTCCGATGGAGATGGACAGGTTTCCGGGAAAGGTCTGGGTGGTTTCCCACAAGCCGGTCGCCGTCGAAGCGGGCCTCGGGAAGATGGGGATACACCGGAACGTCATCCACCCGAAGTTCGGAAATTTCATCCTCCTGGGGACTGTGCTGCTGGATGCGGGAGTCTCTGCCTATGGCGCACCTCTCGACTACAACCCGTGCCTTGAATGCAAGCTCTGCGTGGCGGCCTGCCCGGTGGGTGCGATCGGCGCAGACGGGCATTTCGACGGGTCCGCCTGCTACACCCACAACTACCGTGAGTTCATGGGGGGATTCACTGATTGGGTGGAGCTGGTGGCTGAAAGCAGTGATGCGCTGGCGTACAGGCGGAAGGTGAGCGATGCAGAGTCGGCTTCGATGTGGCAGAGTCTCTCCTATGGCGCCAACTACAAAGCGGCCTACTGCATGGCTGTCTGCCCTGCCGGGGAGGATGTAATCTCCCCGTTTCTCGAGAACAGAGCAGGCTACCTGCAGGACGTTGTAAAACCTCTCCAGGAGAAGGTGGAGACCGTCTATGCCGTGGCCGGATCAGATGCAGAACCCCGCATCGCGCAGCGGTTCCCTCACAAGAAAATCAAACGTGTGCGCAACAGTCTCAGGCCGCGAAGCATACCGGCGTTCCTCGACGGACTGAGCATTTCATTCCAGCGGGATCATTCGGCGAACCTCGGCGCGGTGTACCACTTCACGTTCACCGGGCGAGAGCCGCATAAGGCCACCGTCGAGATACGCAACAGGTCGATCTCCGTCCAGAGAGGTCATGAGGGAAAGGGTGATCTTCGGCTCATCGCTGACAGCGACACCTGGCTCGGTTTCCTGGCAGGGGAGCGGAATCTCGCCTGGGCGCTGATCCGCCGCAAGATCCGGATCAAAGGGTCCCCCCGGCTACTCCTGGCATTCGGGCGTTGCTTTCCCACTTGAGTTTTGCGGTAAGATCAATGGGAGTATTGGGTTATCCAAGCGTCCCCATATCCATGAAACCTTTTGAAAAACGTCCCGTATCAATGGCAAATGACCGCCAGTCATTTAATTGATTAACTAAAATTTAATCTTCGAAGGTCTTGACAGACGGCAGAGTATTGATTATATTTTAGTCCAGTCACTGACTGTCAGTCATTACAGAGAGAACAAGACCAATGGGAATCAAAGAAAGAAGAGAAAGAGAAAAAGACGCCAGGCGTGAAGAGATTATCAGCGCCGCCGAAACCGTCTTCTTCAAGAAAGGTCTCGCAGAGGCCACCATGGATGAAATCGCCGAGGCGGCCGAGTTGAGCAAGGGTACGCTCTACCTCTACTACAAGAGCAAAGAGGACCTCTACATCGCAGTCTCGCTCAGGGGAGCCGACATCCTGCACGATCTTTTTGAGAAGGCGATCGCAACCGGTGAACCGAGCATCAAGAGGATCGCCAATCTCGGTGAGGCGTATCTAGAGTACTTCGACAAGCACAGGATGTATTTCCGGATGCAATATTTCCAGGAGTCCACGCAGGTTCATTCTCAGGTCTCCCCGGAGATCCTGCAGATCTGCACCGAGAACAGCAGGCGAATCTGGGATCTGGTCATGGATCCCATCAAGACCGCGCTGGAAGAAGGGCTTCTCCACAGGGAACTCTCCCCGATGGAGATCGCCGTCATGCTCTGGTCGAATTCAAACGGACTGATGCGGCTGATCGATCGCCAGGATGAATATCTGAAAGGCGCCCTGGGCGTCGATCTCGTCGCGCTCCTCAGAAAATCAAATGCGTTCCTCCTGGAAGCGATGATGACGGAGGAAGCACAAAAACAGTACACATCAACCCTCCCGCATCACGAGTCCGAGGCAAAGTAGCAGGCGGGATATTGTTCAACGTGTTGCATGGCTGGAAAGAGAATCCTATGAAGCGCACCATACTTATCATCGTACTGTTTCTTCTGCTCGCAGACCGGCTTGCCGGCCAGGAAGCGCTGACCATGGCAAAAGCTGTCGGTAACGCCCTGGAATTCAACCAGTCGCTCCGGGGCGCCGCGCACGACGTCGCCTCGTCGGGCTGGGCGGCAAAAAGCGCCTACAGCAATTTTCTGCCCAAGGTTTCTCTCGATGCAGGCGTGACGCGGGTTGACCCCGAGACCGATCGCCGGGCAAATGCGGCCCTCGACTTCATCCGCTCCTCCGCCGGTCTCCTCGGGATTCCGCCGTCGGCCCTCACCGATCTCAGGCCGTTCTCGTACCGGGATACGTACTCGGCCGGCCTGACGGTCGTGCAGCCGATCTACAACGGCGGTGCGGAACTCGTCGGCGTGAGCGCCGCACATGCCTACGAGCAGAAGAGCGAATTCTCGTATGAGGATACGAAGCAGGACGTAGTTGCGCGCGTGAAGATCGCCTACTACGGCGTGCTCAGCGCGCAGGAAATGGTTCTGCTTGCCACCGACGCAATGGAACGGACGCAGCGCTACCTGGCCACCACCCAGCGGCGGCAGGAACTCGGCATGCGCACGAAGACGGACGTCGCCCGGTGGGAGGTGCAGCTCGCCAGCGACGAAGGGAGCCTGATTAAAGCCCGGAATTTCCTGGCGTCCGCCCGTCTTCAGTTGAACGAAGTGATGGGAGTCGACCTTGACTGCGCATACACGCTGGAGAGCGCCACGACCGGTGAAGACACTCTGCCGCTTCCCTCAGCCGGTGCGCCGCAGCTTCTGGCGTCCCTCCCTGGCATTACTCCGGAATCTCCGCTCACCTTTGCAGACCTGGAGAGGCACCCGTCCTGGCAGGCGATGAACGCAAATCTGCAGCTGGCAGAGGTCGGAATCGACCGGTCGTGGACGGCCTTCAAGCCCCGCATTAATGCGGCCTTCCAGTACGGCTGGGAGCGGAACAATACCGTTGCCCTCGACGGCTACCGCCCCTGGGCGCTCTCGCTCACCGTTGCATTCCCGATTTTCAACGGTTTCGGAGACTACACGAACCTGCAGCGCGCGCATGAGGACTACCAGAAGGCTGAATCTCAGGTGGAATCCTTCCGCCGGGGGCTGCTCATGCAGGCGACCAATGCCCAGCTGAACGTGCGCGCAGCGCGCCACCGTATCGAAGTGGCCAGGAAAGGACAGCAGCAGGCCCTCGACGTACTCAACTCCGTCACGCGGCGGTATGACACCGGCGGGGCATCCAACGTGGACCTGATTGACGTCCAGACGGCGTATACGTCCGCGAAAGTGAATTTTATCACCGCCACATACGACTACTCCATCGCGCGTGTTCAGCTCGCACGCGCAACCGGCACGATCGTTCCCTAGCCGGTGCAGGCATAATCACCACAGACGCACATTGTGAAAAGGACTCTGCAATGCTCACCAGGAAAATGTTTCTCGCGCTCGCAGCAACCCTCGCCGTGGTACTCGCGGCCGGCCTCTTCATGGCGCTCACATCCGGCCAGACCCAGGCGGATGCGTCAAATGCGACGAAGCCTGTCGCGGTCGAGGTAGCACCTGCGACACAGACCGATCTGACCGAGTTCGTTTCGGCAGTCGGCACGATCACCGCCATGAAAGATGTCATGGTCAGCTCCGAAACGGCCGGACGCGTGACTGCAGTCCCCGTGCGGGTCGGGGACTACGTCCGTCGCGGCCAGACCCTTGTGCAGGTTGACGACGAACTGAGGGCCATCGCCGTCGAACAGGCGAAGGCACAGCTCCAGGCGGCAGAAACGAACCATCGGAAAGCCAAAAAGGACTACGAACGCTCCGAGAAGCTCGCGCAATCGGGGGATGTCGCCGACGTTGAGCTTGAAGGGTATCGTCTTGCCTACCATTCCTCCGAGGCACAGTATGCGGCTGCGTCGGCGGCGCTCAAGCTCGCCCAGCGGCAGTATGACGACACCAAAATCAAGGCTCCGATCACCGGCGTCGTTGCCCTGCGCAAGGTGGAGGTGGGGGAAATGGTCTCCAACGGGCGTGAAGTGGCGAACATTGTGGATATCTCCAGCGTCAAGGTGAAGCTCAGCATTCCCGAAGAGGATATCGGCAAGATCCGGCTCCGGCAGCCGGCGACACTGCACGTGGACGCCCGCCCCGGCGAAACGATTCATGGATCCGTGTATACCGTCGGATCCAAAACGGAAACGTCAACCGGGCACAGCTATCCGGTGGAAGTCATCGTCCAGGGAAAAGACGTCGCACAGCTCAAGGTCGGGATGTTTGCGCGGACGGAAATCCATGCGCGCAGCGCGAAAGGCGCGGTGTCGATTGCCAGGGAATCGATCGTCAACAGTGACTCGGATCCCGCCGTGTTTGTCGTGGAGAAAGGCATAGCGCGGCTGCGCCCGGTGACTCTCGGCATCCGCGCCGGCGACCGCTATCAGATCGTCAACGGCCTGCAGGCCGGCGAGCTGGTGGTGTCCTTCGGACAGAAGTCCCTGAAGGACGGCACAGCAGTTCAGTACAAGTAACGCGAGGACGACAATCCCTATGAAACTCACAGAAGTTGCAATCCGAAGACCGGCGTTCATGACCATGATTTTCGTCACCCTCGGGGTGCTCGGCATTTTCGGGTACTCCCGGATGGGCGTGGACCTCCTGCCGAAAATGGACTGGCCCATGGTGTCGGTCGTGACGATCTATCCCGGCGCAGGCCCAAAAGAGGTGGAGTCCCTTGTCTCCAAACCCCTCGAGGAGGCGGTTGCCGGCGTGAACAAACTGGAGCACGTCCGGTCCTATTCCTACGAAGGCGTCTCCGTTGTGCTGGCCCAGTTTTCGTTCAGCGCGAATGTGGACGAAGTGACCAACGACGTCCAGCGCGTCGTCGAGGCTGCGCGTTCCAAGCTGCCGGACGATGCGAAGGCTCCCCGCGTGCAGAAATCGGATTTAAATGCGTTCCCGATTCTGCGCGTGTCGGTGACGGGCGAGATGCAACCGAGGGAACTTTACCAGTATGTGAAGGACAGAATGAAGCCCCGTCTGGAGCAGGTGGACGGCGTGTCCGCCGTGACCATTGTCGGCGGACAACAGCGCGAAATCCGCGTCGAGGTGGACAACGACAAGCTCAATGCCTACGGCATCTCGATCCTGCAGGTTGCGCAGGCGCTGGGGCGGGAGAATCTTGACTTCCCCACGGGGAAAATCAACGAGGAGCTTAACCAGTACATTGTCCGGCTCGCGGGGAAGTTCCACAGTCTCGATGAGATCAGAAACATGGTCGTCGCCGCGAACCCCGCGGGGGTTATCTACCTGCGCGACGTGGCGGAGGTGAAGGATGCGCAGCAGGAAACCTTCACCCTCAGCCGGCTCGGGGGCGAGCCCTCGATCGCGCTCGCGATACAGAAACAATCGGATGCGAACTCCATCCGTACCTCCGACCTGCTTCAGTCGGAAATGAAGGTCCTGGAAAAGGAAAACGGATCGCGCATCAAGTTCACCGTCGCGCAGGACATCACCGAATTCACAAGGAACTCGCTTTCGGAGGTGAAGCGCGACCTGTTCCTGGCCATCCTCATGGTGGCAATCGTCCTGTTCTTCTTCCTCAACAGCGTGAGGAATTCGCTGATCGTGCTCCTCTCGATCCCGACGTCACTCATCTCGACGCTGTTCTTCGCGTGGCTGCTCGGCTATTCGCTGAACCTCATCTCACTGATGGCGCTTGCGCTTGTCATCGGGATACTGGTCGACGACTCCATCGTGATTCTTGAAAACATTCACCGGCACCTGGAGAAGGGTGAAAACCCCGAAAAGGCCGCGGTGGAAGGGCGGAGTGAAATCGGTTTTGCGGCCATTGCGATTACGCTGGTCGACGTGGTGGTGTTCCTGCCGATTTCGCTCGTGGGCGGGATGATCGGGCGCATCTTCAGCGAATTCGGCATTACAGTCGTTATCTCGACGCTCCTTTCGCTCTTCGTATCGTTCACGCTCACGCCGATGCTCGCCGCGAAATGGTCGAGGATCGTACAGCACAGGCCCGGGTCATGGGCGGACAGGCTGGTCCGTGTGTTCGACCGGTGGCAGGACCGGCTCGGCTCGGGATACCGGAACATCCTGACGTGGGCGCTCGCGCATCGCAGAACGGTCGTCGCGGTTAGCACGGGGATATTCATTGCGAGCCTCGCCCTCCTCCCCCTCGGGGCCATTGGAACGGAATTCATGACCGATACCGACAGGGGCGAGTTCGCGGTCAATCTTGACATGCCGCTCGGCACCACGATCGAAAAGACCGACCAGGCGGTCAACAAAGTCGAAAAAATTGTCGCGGACATGACGGAGGTCCAGAGATATCTCTCCACGATCGGCAAACAGCAGACACAGTGGAAGAATGCCGACCAGTCGAATCTCGCGCAGGTGCAGGTCAAGCTGGTCCCGAAAAGGGCCCGGAAACGATCGACGCAAGCCGTCATGATGGCGATCAAGGAGCAGGTGTCGTCCATCCCCGGGCTGAAAGCCAGCTTCAACACCATCAGCATGTGGGGTTCGTCGAACGTGGCGCCCCTGCAGATCGAGATCATCGGTCCGGATCTCGCCCAGGTGGCCGCATACTCCGCGAAGGTGGGGGACATTCTGGCCGACGCGAAAGGAACCGTCGACGTCTCCAGCTCATGGGAAGAGGGGAAGCCGGAAGTGCAGATCGAAGTGGACCGCGATAAGATGGCGCGGATGGGTCTGACGCTTGCGGAGGTCGGCCTTGCGGTCCGCACGGCAATCGAAGGGGATATCCCCACAAAGTACCAGGAGGGAGACACGGACTTTGACACGCGCGTCGTTCTGCGGAAATCGAGCCGCGCGCGCGTACAGGACGTCGGCAACATCACGCTCCTGAACCACTACGGGCAACCCGTGCGGTTGAGCCAGGTGGCAAAGATCACGGAGGGGAAAGGGCCGTCGGAAATCCAGCGAAAGGATCGTGAGCGCCTGGTGACGGTCGCGGCAAACCTCTCCGGTCAGGTTCCGCTGGGACAGGTGACCGCGGCGGTGGAAAAGGCAATCAACGCAGCCGGTGTCCCGCAGGGGGTCAGGGTGTTCTACGGCGGAGATACGGAGAACATGCGCGACATGTTCAGCGACATGACGATCGCCCTCGGCATGGCCGTGCTCTTCGTGTACATCATCATGGTCAGCCTGTTTGAATCGTACATCCATCCGTTCACGATCATGTTCTCTCTGCCCCTGGCGCTGGTCGGGGCGCTGTCGGGTCTTGCGCTGACCGGGATGACGCTCAACATGTTCAGCATGATCGGCGTCATCATGCTCATGGGACTGGTGACCAAAAACGCCATCCTCCTTGTGGACTTCACCAACGCCCTCCGCGCGCGCGGTCATGCGATGGAGGAAGCCCTCCTCGAGGCGGGGAAGACGCGACTCCGGCCGATCATTATGACAACGGCGACCATGGTGTTCGGCATGATGCCCCTTGCCCTTGCGCTGGGCGCCGGTTCGGAGATGCGCCAGGGGATGGCCGTGGTCGTCATCAGCGGCCTGATCAGCTCCACGCTCCTGACGCTGGTTCTTGTTCCTGTGGTTTACACGTATGTGGAGGGATTGCGGGAGAAGGTGCCCGCGCTCTTCAGGCGCGTGCGGTGGGCGACGAAGGTCCCCTGGAAGACGCGGCCTGTCGTTGGGACGGCTGAAGTCCAGACGAACTGAGAGGCGATTCACAACGCAACGCCGGGTCTGCTCCATGCAGATCCGGCTTTTTTGTTTCCCCACTGGCGCGGCGGTCAGCCGCTGAGGACCCGTTTCAATTCCCTGAGGTTCATCGCCGTCATCACCCCCTCCCGATGCCAGTGCTTCCTGCAGCCGCTGTAATCGAGGAGGACGCGCTGGGCAGGCACGTCGAACCGCTTCAATTCCCATCCCCCCTCGACCAGTGTCGTCACGCATGCCGATGCGATCACGCCCCGCCGCGGCTCCCCCGGGCGCGGCGACCAGAGTGAGAGATCGGAAGCTTGCGGGATGACGTACACCTGAAAACCATGTTTCAGTCCCATGGCACGAATCTGATGCACCCGGCACCCCGACAGGCATCCCTGGCACAGCAGCCCTTCCTGTACCTTTACCGCCTCGCACTCTCCTTCAGGGCGGCCGCGCATGCATCCGGGGACAAGGACGGCCCTCGTGTCCGCCGACGTGAAATCCGCGCGGAATGCCCTGTTCATGATTTCCGCACCGACCATGGTAAGGTGATACTCTGCGCGGGGCCGCATGCACTGCACACGGTCCTCGCGCCACCGGTACCGGTTGTCCGCCCTCCTGAGAAATCCCTCCACAGTTCGTGCCAGAGACCGCGACGCGCGGTCGAGAACTTCGTCGGCGAAACGGCGGACGTCCCGATAATATTCCTCGGAATTCTGCCCGCCGGCAACAAGTGAATATGTTACCTGTTTCATCCCGTCCGGGCGCATAAAGTTTTCCCTCCCCCTGCTGACGGCATCCGCCATGAGATAAAAAAAAAGCCTTCCCCGCATCAGACGAGGAAGGCTTTGAAATGAGCAATTCGGCTACAGAAACGTACCGAATTCTCTCTGGAGACGCAAGGGGCCCTGTCCTTTGAAAGACAAGACAGCGCTCCCCCCTCCCCCACTGGGAGGATCGCGCGTGAATCGTCGGGCAGTTAACGCAGGAGCAACAGACTCTTTGTCTCGCTGAATCCTCCCGCTGACAGCCTGTAAAAATATATGCCGCCGGCGAGCCCTGACGCTTCAAATCGCACTTCGTGATACCCCGCTTCCTGCAGTCCGTCAACGAGGCGTGCCACCTGCTGGCCCAGAATGTTATAGACCGCAAGTGTGACCTTCGCCGTCTGCGGCAGCCCGTAGCGGATCGTCGTCGAAGGATTGAACGGGTTCGGGTAATTCTGCGACAGTCCATAGGTCACCGGCCGTTGTTCCCCGACGCTCGTGACCGTCACCACCCGCACAGGTTCCGAATACCGCACGGAACCATCGAGATCCACCTGCTTCAGTCTGTACGAGACAGGGACACCCGGGGCCGACTCGTCCACGTACACATAGGTGTGGGGTACCGTCGTCGTCCCATGGCCGGGCATGAAACTGCCGGAAATGTCCGCATAGGCCCCCACCCCGTCGGACCTGCGTTGAACCGTGAATCCGAAATTGTTGGTTTCGCTCGCTGTGACCCACTCGAGCCGGACGCCCTTCGTTCCCGCGGGGACGGCGGCGAAAGAGGCGAGCTGGATCGGCAATGGATTGGCCGCGTCGCTGACGGTGAAGTACCCAAACCCGGTCACCGGCACGGAGATTGCATGTGTCCCCGACACGTCCTGGATGCCGCCGACCGCCGTCCATGATATTCCATCGTCGCTGCGGTACACCTGCGCCGTCGTAAGATCCTTTCCGTTGTCGTCGGCGCCAGCCCAGCACAAGGTAATGACTCTGCCGGAGACGGGAGGGTTCGAGGAAGCAATCACCCACTGGCGATTGATGCCTGTCGCTCCCCCGACCGTAGCGCCCGCTCCCGCTCCCGCGGAGCGAATGACCGTGACATCGCCGAGATCGTCTGCACCTCCCGCGACGGTCACACCGATCTGTCCGCACGGCGTCAGGATCGTTCCGACCGCGTTCTTCGTCACAGCGACAAACCCGGTTACGTAATTTCCACCCGACTCCGTCACGTATGCCGATGACCCAAGCGAGAGCAGCAAGCCGCCGGTAGAAAGAGGTCCGGTCACGCAATTCACAGCGCCGGTGACAGTCTTCGCACTCCCAAGAGTGATGCCCGCCGGATCATACACGTTGACCGTGCTCATCGGTGAAATGAACTCTCCGGCGGTCGTCTTCGCGCTCGTGCACCGGTAGGAAAGCGTGGTATAGCCTGTTACATTCCCCAGATTGGCATACGTGCCGTCACCGATCGACACCTCACGCGGAATGGTCCTCGCCGATGCCGGCAGTGTCACGGTGCCGGAGTTTGCCAGCCAGAGACTTTGCGGCCCGTTGCTGGCGGGGAATTCAAGCGCTGTGGCGACCGTCGCCGCGCTCCCGGCGTACATCAAGGTTGAGGCCGGGCCGTACTGGATACTCCCACCGCTCCCGCTGGTCCACGATCCGGTCCCGTAATCCAGGATGAGCGTCCCGTTGATGTGATGGATGCCGCCGGCGAATGTCGTCACCGACGAACCGGAGCCCGTCGTGAAGAGCTCGAGATCGGCCCATGTTGCGCCCGTCGAGGTCGTCAGCGTCCTTTGTCCCGGCTCAACCTCCGTCAGGATATTGACAGCCGTGCCGTTCATGGTGATGTTGCCATCGAGTGTAAACCTGCTTCCTGCTCCCAGGCCTGTGATGGTGGCGCCGCTGTTGATCACGCACGCGGCCGATGCCTCCATCTCGAGCTCTTTCCCCGCCGGGACCTGCACGGCCGCGCCCGTATTGACGGTGAACAGATTGGTGAACACGCCATACATCGTTGCGGTCCCGCCCGTGATCGTCGTCCGGGCAGTCCATTTCGTGCTGTCATCATAGTTGTCGTTGCTTATGCTGATCGCTCCGGAAGCTGTTACCCCGGACCCGCCGCCATTGCTTTTGAGCGTTACGCGTCCCGACGTGGCGTTGAGCGGCATGACGATTGCCGCCCCGCCTGTCAGCGTCAGGGTCCTCGAAGAGAGATCAAGCGACCCCTGGAGAAGCAGAACCTGGTTGACCGTCAGAGCAGCGTTGAGGGTCAGCGAGTGGGCCGTCAGGATCGTGATGGAATCTCCGTTCCCCGGACCGGGATAATCGCTGGCATTCGCCCAGGAAGCGCCATAGTTCGTCGATACCTGCCAGGTAGCAATGTTTGCCCAGTCGGAAGATGCCCGTGTTCTGTACGACTTCTGACCGAAACAGGCCATCATGGGGAACATAATAAGTAACAGAAGCGCGATCATTTTCGAGGAAAATCCAGCGTGCCGCATACTGCCTCCCGCGTTGTCAGTTGGCTGTTGACGCTCTAAGTCGTTGCGGCGGAGATGGTTCACGAAGCGTGCCAGCGGAAAAACGGATGACAGTCCGGCAGAATATCAGATATTAGAAGAGGGAGGGGTGACACCACTGTTGTAGTTTGAAGCAATTGCGGTCTCACCGACATCGAATTGAAGTTTTATCCACCGGAGCTGGTGTTGATCGGTGACAGCAGTAATCGCTGTGAACGTTGCCCCGCATTCCGGACACCGGATCGCCCGGAGCGAAAATACCCTCTGAAGCAACCAGGTCCAGGACGTTATCATGTCTTTGCTGCATGCGGGACAGTGGATGTGAATCCGCCGCTCGGGCTGGGGTGCGATCCGGCTCGGATCCCGTGCGGGGAGGACGTTGTTTTCAAAATGTTCCCGGTACCAGAGGGCGTAATGATGTTTCGCCCATTGTCTTTCCACATATCCCGACACCATGCCGGTGATCCCCGACCTGGTATCCGGGTTCACGGTCGCCATGTAAATGTGCCCGAGCATCGTGGGCGTGACCGCCAGTGCAGCGCATCCGTGGATCAGCCATGGAAACCATGCGCCATCCTGGATCCACATCATGAGTCCGGTAAGAACGAATACCGGACTCGAGAGCATGACCACCATGAAGTTTACCTTCTCGGCGGCGTTGAACTTTCCCTGCTCCGGCAGGGTGATTTTCTTGCTGATCGCGGCAAGGCCCATGAGGAGAAGCCATTTCATATCGTCCAGGGACCAGTGCCAGGCGGTTCTGATATTGGCTGTGTGGATCCTGTACTCTTCCCTGCTCTTGAACAGCACATAGAGGGGGAAAGCGATCAGCGCCGCTCCCGAGAACCGGTGGAACCAGGAGAACGCCAGGCGATAGGGGCGGTGCGGGTCCGGGTTATAGATGAGGACGAGGATAAGGGCCGAGAGCCAGCAGATCATGAACGGGACGGCAATGGCCCAGTGGAGCCACCGTTCAGTCTTTCTGAACCGGAGAATCGCACCATCCTTGCTTGGATCAGAATCGAACCGGATCAACCTTGTTTGCTCCATGCAACCCTCCAGGACGTCACTGCATCATGGAGCGCAAACCCTGTACCATATGGGTATACACCGTATTCCGCATGAATTTGGCAGGTGAAGCGTCCCGAATTATAGAATTTTCTCAGGTAAGCAAATTTGATTCTCGAAGCGATTTTCCCCTTATTTTGCCAGCCCGTAAAACCCCGTGCCACCCATAAAATGCCCCGCAAGCGGTCATGCCTTCCCCCCTCGATGTAGCAATCATCGGCTGCGGCAGCATCGGTGAAACTCACTCCCGGTGCCTTGCTCAGATCGACGGTGCACGCCTTTACGCGTTCTGTGACGTGGACGAACAGCGCGCCCAGTCACTCTGTGAGAAATTCGGGGGAACGTATGCCACCGGCGATCCCGAAAGGATTCTCCGCGACGATGCGGTCCGCGCGGTGTATATCTGCACGCACCATGATACCCATAGCAGTCTTGCGATCAGGTCGGCGGAGAGAAAGAAGGACGTGATGATGGAAAAACCCCTCGCCCTGACACTGCAGGAATGTTATGACGTGGGGAACGCAGTCGAAAAACACGGCATCACGCTGATGACCGGCTTCAAGATGCGATACTATCCCGCGGTCGCCCGGGTGAGACAATTCATACCGTCGCCCCTGATAACGATCGCGCAGATGATGGATGGCAGGTGGCCCGACGATTTCTGGGCGAATGATCCGGTCAGAGGCGGGGGGAATGTCCTCTCCCAGGGTTGTCATACAATGGACCTCGTGTGCCATCTCAACGGCGCGACGCCTGTGAGGATTTTTGCCGAGGGGGGAAACTTCACCCATCCGGGGAAGGCCATCATCGACAATATCGTGGCGACAATCGCGTTCGACAACGGGAGCGTGGCATGCGTCGCGCAGGGGGACTCCGGACAGACTCCGTATGTCTCAAAATTCTCCTTCCAGGTCACCGATGGCAGAAAGTCCGCCCATCTGAGGAACCGGCTGAAAACGGTCACGTTGTTTGACGGCGAGAACAGCTCCGAGGTCTCCGACCCCGAGGAATACGGTTTCCAGGAGGAGAACAACGACTTCATCCGTTCGCTTCTGACACGGACCGCGCCCCCGATTACGCACCGGGACGGCCTGCGTGCGACACTCCTGATCCTGAAGGCGTTTGAATCGCTCAGGACGGGCCTTCCACAGTCCCTTGCGTGGTGAACCGGCCCGCATGAATTCCGCCGACTCTCTCGCCGTACCCGCCGGTGAATGGCACATGTACCGGCGTGACCACCGGCTGAGCGGCCGGTCCCCGCTCCCCGGCGCGATCGTTCACCCCGGCGTCCTCTGGACGTTTCCTCTCGGAGGATCGGAAAACGAGTGCATCCCCATTGCCGCCGCGGACGGGCGGATGGACCTTCTCTTTGTGTATGGCGGTTGTGTCGTCCGGACCGGCGGGACGGGCGCCGTCGCCTGGAGGAGCCAGCCGTGCGGCATCAACGCCATTGGGGCAGTGGAGGACCTCGACGGCGACGGCAGACCGGAGATCGTCTGCAGCACGGGGTATGAAGTCATCGTCCTGGCGGCCGAGTCGGGTGCCATCCTGATGAGGCACTACGTCGGCTTCCCCCTCTCGTCTGGCACGCAGGCCAGCACGATCCTCTGCCACCGCTTCGACCAAAAATCTCGGGGGATGCACCTGATCGCCCCGTTGATGAGCGCCAAGGAAGTCCTTGTCTTTGACTTCCGCAACGGCCGGCGGAATGGTGTGCTTGCCCATACGCTCTGGATGGACGATGCGTTCCATCCTACCGTTGCGGCGGCGGACATGGACAACGACGGGGTGGATGAGCTTGTGGTCTCCAAGCTCTCGGGGCTCTATGTATTCAATGTCCTGACCGGAACGATGGTGCAGTCGGTTCGCTGGACCTCCAACGGCGAACGCCACCGGAACTACGGCCTGCTTCAGCTTATCGATATCAACGGCGACGGCGCCCGGGAGGTTGTCATCGTCGCGGAACGCGTGGCCCGTCATATTTCCGTCATCGGCAACGACGGGAAAGGAAATCTCTCGCTCCTCTGGGACCGGTTCATCGAGTTCATCTACCCGGACGACACGACCGAGTTGCGGCATACCGGGAACTCCGTGCAGGATGTGGACGGCGACGGCCGGCCGGAACTTGTGGTGTCTCTGTTCAACGCGCGGAAAGATGGATGCTGGTGGATTGAAGTCATCGACCCGTTGACCGGCTCCGTGAAAGCCGCAATGAAGGACAGGTACCTCTGGGGGGTGCAGGATGTGGACGGCGACGGCGTCTCGGAGCTGTTGATCGGAACCGAATATCTGCGGAATCCCGTCCCGTTTTCTTTGGTGGAGGTCGTCTCCCTCCGGACACTCACGCCGGTGACGCTCTGGAGCTGCGAGAAAGCCAGATTTGCCGGGAGAGGACTCCGGCCCGAGGGATGGAAGTCAAACTTTCGCCCGGTGCAATTCGGGCATGACGAGACATGGGCCGAATCGTCCTCCAGAGGGACGACGCTCTTTTATTTCACCTGCGCGGACGACGGCGTGCGCTCCCTCGCAGAGGTATCCTGGGAGAAGGGACGGATCGCCACATGCTCCGTCGCTCTCGGCTCGGGCGGAACGTTCATCATGGCCGCCCTGGCCGACGTGGACGGCGACGGTGTGCAGGAGTGCATCCTCTCGGAGAATGACGGCAGAATTCTCGTCGCACGGGGGGCGAAGGGAATCTCTGCGGAGTGGACGACGGGCTTTCGTCTGCAGCTTGAAGGATACTCCGCTGCGCGCCCGGGACCGGGCCCGGTCGTGTACCGGTCGCCCCGGGATCCGCACCCCCTGATCGCCGTTCCCGACAATACCAACAGAATTCACCAGTTGCAGGTTATTCCTTCCGGCAGGGGAGTGACCGAACGCTGGAGCCGGCGCGGGCGGGGGTGTATGGGGTACGACAACGCATTTCATTGCGCGTATGTCCGTGACGTGGACGGGGACGGTGAGCGCGAGATCATGGTGGTGAATCCCGAGCGGACGGACTGTTCAGAGCTTATCGCGCTCGCATCCGACGGATCGCTGAAGCGGTCGTGGCTCTTCAGGGGAGTCCCCGGACCGGCGCCGACCAGAATCGGTCTGTACGAATGGGTGGTGACAGGCTCGGGCGATGCCATGACGATTGCCGGTTCGGCCTATGCTTCCTACTCCATGAATTCCGAGCGGACCGTCGCCCTCGACCCCGCGAACAACGAGCGCTGGTCGCGCGTTGAGTACGGCGAGGGAGAATGGGGAAGGGGGGTCGGCCCGTGGAGCGCATCATCCGTCGTGCCGGGGAAAGACGGAACGCCCCACATTCTGTTTCTCGCAAAGGACCTGCTCTGCAGGGTGAATGCGCACACGGGAGAGTGGATCAAGGATCCCTGGATCCTCTGGCGGGCCACCAATTCCGTCATGGACCAGCCTGACTGGGATTTCACGAAGGACAGGCAGGCTGATTTCGGGACCCTGAAAGACCCGTTCACCGCGTACGGCTCTCCGATCATTCTGGATGCCGACAACGACGGGAAGGACGAAATCCTCGTCGCCGGGTGCTTCGGAGGATTCGGTGTCCTGCGCGACGACTATTCCATTCTCTGGTGGATGCGAACCCCCTTCACGGATATGATGCTACGCCTCCCCGGGGTGGCCGATGTCTCCGGCGACGGACGGTTGTGCATCGGCGCCTGCCGCTCGAACGGCATGTTTCTCTGCCTCGAAGCCGCGACCGGGAGAGTGCTCTGGGAGATTGATCTGCACACGACCACCGCGGATGTCGCCGCGTGCGACATTGACGGCGACGGGAAAGAGGAATTCATTGCGGGAACGACCGACGGCCGTCTGATCGCCATCGGCACCGACGCCTCGGGCCGCGGTGTCGTCCGATGGAGCGTTGAACTCGGCTATGCCCTCGGCAATCCGGTCGTGGCCGATGCCAACGGCGATGGCCTGAGCGAGGTCCTCGTTTCCTGCGGCGACGGAACCCTTGTCTGTGTTGGAAAAGGAGACTAGCGATGCGCAACGTACGGATCGGAACGACCGCGTTCCTCGTGGAGGATGCGCCGCACACCGTTCGGTTCAATGTCGAGAGGGCGCACGAGTACATCGCCCGGGCGAACGAAGGAGGAGCGGACATCCTCTGCCTGCCTGAAATGGTGACAACCGCAAACGTTCCCCGCGAACTCGAGTATTACGCCGAGGAGTATCCCGGAGAATTCACCACCGGGTTTCAGCGGGCCGCGAAGGCGCACAACATCAACCTCGTTGCACCGTATCTTGTCCGTGTGGGACGGAAGGTCTACAATCAGGCGACGATCATCGACAGGAAAGGGAATATCGTCGGGCTCTACCGCAAGGTGCAACCTACGGCGGAAGAGAGCCGCACCGTGACCCCTGGCAATGAGCTCCCCGTATTCCAGCTCGATTTCGGCCGGATCGCAGTCATGATCTGCATGGATATCTACTTTCCTGAAATTCCCCGCATCTATGCATGCAAGGGGGCCGAGATCCTTTTCTGGCCGACGGTATCACACGGGCCGACGCAGGAGGCCCTGCGAACACAGATCACCGCCCGGGCAATCGACAATTCCATGGTCGTCGTGGAGTCGAATCTCGCGAACCATGCGCCGTACGCTGCGTACAGCGGGAGATTCCGTCCGGCGACGGCACGCATCTTCGACCATAACGGAGACGTCCTCGCGCAGACCGGCAGGCGGCACGGAGTGGCGATTGCCACCGTGAATCTCGACGAGGTGCGCTTGACCTCCCAGTGCGTGCTCATCCGCGAGCCTGACCACATGCGGGATGACCTGGAACGGATCACGCGCCTTGACCTGTATGCAAAGGAGTATGCGAAGCTGTCACGCAAGCAGAAGAGATACTACTGATGAACATCCTCCGGACAGCCGGTGCACTCCTCCTGGCCCTCCTCTGTGTTTCCTGCACCCCATCGAAGCAGCAGGGGGGAGGGGTGACGCTGACGCTCTACCACTGGATGGAAAAAGACCGGACGCTCTGGGAACAGGAGATCATCAAACCCTTTGAGCAGTCACACCCGGGGATTCACGTCGTCCTCCAGACATCGCCCTACGCCCTGTATGTATCGAAAAGTCTCACGTCGATCGCCTCGGGAAACCGGCTGGCGGACCTGATGTTCGCCGAGGACTGGTTCGGCCAGGAACTGATCCGGAAGCAGTATGCGAAAAATCTGATTCCCTACATCCGGCGCGACATCACGCCCGCTCAGTTCAATCAGGAGACCTTTACCGAATGGCGCGGCGTGGCCCAGAAGGAAGACGAGCTGTTCGGCTTCCCTGCCTGCCTCGGCCTGACGGTGCTCTTCTATAATAAGGATCTCTTCGACGGGGCCGGACTCCCGTATCCCGACACCTCCTGGACGTACGACGATCTGGTCAGGGTGGGGAAGCGGCTGACCGTGGATGAGAACGGGGACGGGATCCCCGATCGCTGGGGGCTTTCCTTCGATGTTCACTACACGGGCCTCGAGACGGTGCTTTATTCGTTCGGCGGGCGGACGCTCACGGAAGACGGCCGCCGTTCGGTGCTGAGCGAGCCGGCGACTCTTCGCGGGCTTCACTTCATTCAGGACATCTTCGTCGGGAACAGGATCGCAACGAACACCACGTCGTTCATCAATCCCTGGGAATCGTTTGTCGGGGGACGTGCGGCCATGATTCTGATCGGCTCGCTCGGGTCGATGAATCTTGTCGGCTCTTCGATGAACTGGGATATGACGTTTCCTCCCAGGGGACCCGGCGGATTACGGAGCTCCCGCCGGTTCAGCATGGCGTTCATGATCCCTGCGAATTCCCCCCATCCGGACGAGGCATGGGAGCTGCTCCGGTGGATCCTGACAAAAAGCCCGGTGGGCCATCTCAACGACCAGTACATGGGGATGATGCCCACCTATAAGCCGTTCACAGAATCCCCCCAATGGCTCGATGCACAGCCGTTGCACAACCGGCGGCTGCTGGTCATCCTGGAACAGGAAAGCTCCTTTCCCCTCTTCACGCCCGGATGGCAGGAATGGCGCGACAATAATCTGACGCCGGAGCTCCTGATGATGATCCAGGGGAAGAAGTCGGTCGAAGAGACTGCGGCCGATGCCGAGAGGAGGATCAATACGGTTCTCTCCCGCGTGTATGCCCAATGACACTACGGCGACACGACCCATGATCCGCATAGGGCTCGTTGATCTCGACACCTCACATCCCCCCGCATTCACGCGCATCCTGCGTGGCACTCCGGGTGTGGAGGTGCGGGCACTCTGGGACGGACATGACGTCTGGCCCGCGGGGTACGACCGGGAATTCGCGAAGGAACACGGCATCCCCGTGGTCTGTGCGCATCTGGAAGAAATGCCCGAGCACGTGGACGCTGCAATGATCCATGGGACCAACTGGGATACGCATTGCGAGAAGGCGCTTGTATTTCTCAGGGAACGGAAGCCGGTCCTGATCGACAAGCCGGTGGTGGGCACGGTCCGCGATTGCGACCGGATCATGAACATGCAGGAGAAATACGGCGTTCCGGTGTACGGCGGATCATCGCTCCGGAGTGCCCAAGAGGTCGTGGCGCTGCGGACTGCCGTCGGGCCGCGCGACGGGCTGTCGTCGATCGTAGCATCCGGGCCGGGAGATTTCTTCAGCTACGGGATCCATACCACGGAGATGCTCCAGGGATGCGCAGGCACCGGAATCAGGTCGGTGCGTGCGCTGCCAGGGCACCGGGTCCCCGTGTTCGCACTGACATACGACGACGGGCTGGTGGCACTGGTGCACCTGGAGATGCAGTATCACGAATGGTCATTGGTCGCGTATACAGGTGACGGGATGCATGCAGCCACCATCAACCCCGACACTCTCTACGAGCCGTTCCTGAAGCGATTTGTCACGCTGCTGGAGGGGGGGACAATCGATTACTCACTGGCAGGCCCGGTGGAAGCAGTCCGGGTGCACATTGCGGCAAAGATCGCCCGTGAATCCGGCAGGGAGGTCATGCTGGACCGGCTTCCCCCCGATGCGGGATTTGACGGCGGCGCGTTTGCCGCAGAGTATGCAGCGATGAAGCGCCGTCAGGCCGCAACTCTCCCGCAGCGCTCCTAAGGGATAACCATGATCAGATCAATCGACGTCATCCCGCTCCGGCTTCCGATTGCGCAACAACTCACGCTGTCGCGCGGCGTCGCTGCGGACCCCTCGGCGGGAGCCCCGCACATTCTCGTGCGCATCACCGACGGCGACGGGGTTGCGGGATGGGGGGAAGCGAGGCCGAGCCATCGCTGGTCGTATGAGACGGAAGAGACCGTCGTTTCCACACTCCGCCGGTATCTCGGTCCGGCGCTTCTGGGCATGGATGAATCCGACGTTGCCCGGCTCCATGCGGTGATGGACGCCATCATCGCCCCCGGCGCCCAGATCGGCCAGCCGATTGCGAAATCGGCCGTCGATATGGCGCTCCACGACCTTCTTGGAAAACAAAAGGGCCTGTCGCTGAGCGCGCTCCTGGGAAGAGGGAGCGGCGGCTCCGTTCCCCTCTGCTGGGTGGTCTCAGCCCATTCGATTGAGGAGGCGGTACGACAGACGGAAGCCGGGAAGGCGAAAGGGTATCACGGGTTCAAGGTCAAGACAGGAATCGACCCCGGAACGGACCTGGAGATGGTGCAGGAGGTGATGCGCGTTGCCGCCGGAAAGCCGGTGTGGGTCGATGCGAACCAGGGGTGGGATTTCAATACGGCGGTCCGGCTTTCACGCGCAATGGCAGTGCTCGGCGTGAAAGTGATCGAACAACCCCTTGCCGCAGGGAACATCACCGGCTATACGGCACTCGTGCGGCGCTCGGATATTCCCGTGGTGCTTGATGAATCGGTCTGTTCTCCGCGCGACCTGCTCCAGTTCATCCGGCTCGAAGCGATCAACGGGCTCGTGATCAAGCTCTGCCGGGTGGGGGGCGTGTTCTGGGCGCGTCAGTTGGCGGAGATGGCGCTGGCGGCGGACCTGCTGCTGCTCGGGAGCGGGTTGACCGAGGGGCGTGTCGCGCTCCATGCGGCGGCCCATCTGTTTGGCGCCTTTGGCATGTCTCTCCCTGTGGACCTGAACGGGCCGCAGTTCCTGGCAGATGACATGGTGGCCGGACCGCTCAACTATCCGGAGAAAAAGGTCACGTGCTCCGGTGCACCCGGGATCGGGGTAAATCCGGACCCGGAGAAAGTGGAACGATACCGCGTCAAAGAGTAAACAGGAGTATGCATGAGGTTCGCCCGGGTCTTCCGCTTCCTCGAGCCGTATCTGTATCTCCTCCCTACGATCATGGGCCTGCTCCTGTTCAGTGCGGGCGCGGTGGCTGCGTCGTTCCTCATGAGCTTCACGCAATGGGACATCATCTCCTCTCCCGACTGGGTCTGGTTCGATAATTACGCGGGCCTCTGGCATTCCGATCTCTTCTGGGAAGTGTTCCGCAATACGTTTTACTTTGTCGGCCTTGCTGTCCCGGTCTCCGTGGTTGCGTCGCTCGCTCTTGCGCTGCTCGTCAACACCGGCCTCCGGGGGATCACCCTGTTCCGGACGGCCTATTTTCTGCCGGTCGTGTCGTCCATGATTGCCGTCGCGCTTGTCTGGAGCTGGATATTCAACCCGGAATACGGCCTGTTGAATTATCTCCTCCGGATCCTGTTCGGCATTCAGGGACCGGCGTGGCTGGACGACACTGCGTGGGCGCTTCCCGCCATGGTCATCGTGACTGTCTGGAAGGGGCTCGGGTCATCGATGATCATCTTTCTGGCCGGACTGCAGAACATTCCCGTGGACCTCTACCATGCGGCGACGATCGACGGCGCGGGGACGTGGCGGCGGTTCCGCAACATCACGCTGCCGATGCTCTCGCCGACCACCTTCTTTGTCCTTGTCATCACGCTCATCAACGCGTTCCAGGTGTTCGAGCAGACATACGTCCTGACAAAGGGCGGACCGGCAAATTCCACCCTCACGCTGAGCTACTACATCTATCAGAATGCCTTTCAGTTTTTCCAGATGGGCAAGGCGGCGGCAGTGTCGTACGTGCTCTTTGCGATTGTCTTCTCGGTGACGCTCATACAGTTCAGAGTGCAAAAGCGCTGGGTGTTCTATGGCTAGGAAACTCCGCACAACACTCCGGTATCTGTTGCTGATCGCCGTTGCCGCACTGATGGTGGGCCCTTTTCTCTGGATGGTGTCCACGTCGATGAAGGAGCAGGGAGACATCTTCCGGTACCCGCCCCGGTGGATCCCCGATCACTTCGATCTCAAGAATTACCGCACGATCATGGACGTTCTCCCGATGGGGAGAATGCTCCTGAACAGTTTTACCATTGCGGTGACCGCAACGATCGGCCAGCTCTGCAGTTGTGCGCTCGCAGCCTACGCGTTCGCGCGGATGAAATTCCGGGGGAACACGGTTCTCTACTTCTTCCTCCTGGCAACGATGATGATCCCCCCGCAGGTGACCATGATCCCGGTCTTCCTGATCATGAAATTCCTCGGCTGGATCGACACGCTGACCGCGCTGATCGTCCCTGCATTTTTCGGCGGCGCGTTCGGCACGTTTCTGCTGCGGCAGTTCTTCACTACGATCCCTGTCGATCTGGAAGACGCGGCACGGATCGACGGCTGCGGACGGTTCAGAATATTCTGGCGCATCATCCTGCCCCTCTCGAAGCCCGCGCTCGTGTCACTCGCCCTGTTCACGTTCATGATCTACTGGAACGATCTGCTCGGGCCCGTGATCTACCTCTCCAGTGTTGAAAAGGCCACGCTTACGATCGGCCTGGCGAACCTGCAGTCGGACGTGATGACGACACGCTACGATCTTCTCATGGCGGGATCGGTATTGAGCGTGCTTCCCATTATCCTGCTCCTGATCGTCGGCCAACGGTGGTTTGTCCGGGGGATCGCTGTCACCGGACTGAAAGAATGACGGGCGTGGAAATTACCGGAGGAACTCACTGTCCAGTTCCGTCTGTACCCCGGTGCAGTCCGAGCTTGATTCATTGACCATGATGACCGTGGCAATCCGGCGGCCGGGATACACTCTCATTTCGGCGTGGTACCCGCCGCCTCCGCCCTCTTTGTGGTAATAGGGAATTCCTTCAGAATCCCCGATGTGCCAGCCGAGCGTCATGGCGATGGTTTCACCTGAATTCGTCGATTGCCGGGCGAAAAAGAGGTCGTGCGTTGGAGTGTTGAACAGGACTGAGTGCTCCTTCAGCTGATCCTGCAGGAACCTGGCCACACCTTCTGCCGTGGTCACCAGGCCGCCGAATCCGGGTCCGTTCAGGTGATGATCGTTGATATGCAGCCAGTTTCCTTCGTAGTCACCGATGAATTCATCGGCGATGAAAAACCCTTTGAAAAGGTTCATGAACGAACACTTGCGAAGGTACCCTTTTGCATGCGGTACATTTCCCGGGATCACGAAATCTGCCGCGGATGAGTCCAGTCCCAGCGGCATGAAAATGTGTTTCTTCATGTACGCAGCGTACGGCTGTCCGCTCACCCTCTCTATGATCTTCCCGAGGATCCAGTACGAAATATTCGAGTACGCGTACTTGCTGCCGGGAGGAAAACGGGGCTCGGGATTCTCCTTCAGGATCCCGGCAAGTGCTGCGTCTTCGTTGAAGCCGGCGTGCCGGCTTGCCAGGTGGACCCATCGGAGGGGGATCGGATCCGGAATGCCCGAGGTCTGACTCACCAGGTGGCGGATACGCATCGACCGTCCATACGGCGTGAAAGGGAAATGCGTGACCACGCTGTCGTCCAGGGAGAGCTTCCCGCGCTCGACCAGCTGCAGCACCGCCGCTGCGGTAAACGTCTTGGTCATGGAATACGCCATCATGGTGGTCGCGGCCCGCATTGGGATATTGTTCCGGATATCCGCCTGGCCGCCGATGTATTCGTAGAGAGTCGCGCCTGAATCCACCACGATATACTGGATGCCGGGGAACTGATTGGCCTGGAGCGACCTCTCCAGCATATCATTGAGCCTCGTTGCCCGGTCTGGAAGGGACCTGTCCATGTGGACGCCGCAACCGGCGAAGAGTATGGCAAGCAATACCATACGATGGATTTTCATGGTCTCTCCTCCCTTCGTTGGATTCGGGACGACAATGTATGCGAAACCGCCTGCATAGTCCAGCGGAAATCGTCACTTCAGATCCCGGGATTGTTGAATCTCCCCAAATGTTGTCTTACAATTGATATACCCGCACCGGATGCCATTGTCCAGTAAAGACCGACAACCATGACCGCAGGGGATATCAGAAGTATAAGTGTCATCGGTGCCGGCCTGATGGGGCACGGGATCGCCCAGGAATTTGCGCTTGCGGGATTCAAGGTTTCCCTGCACGATACCAGCAATGAACAACTCGCCCGGGCGGAGGAAAACATCGGGCGGAATCTCGCCATGCTGTCGGGTATGGGGCTGGCAGCCGGTGACGCCGCCGCAACAGTCCGGACACATCTGTCACTTGGTACAGACCTCGAGGCTGCAGTATCAGACGCCGACGTCGTCATCGAAGCCGCCTTCGAAGATCTCCCCCTCAAACAGGGGATTTTCAAGACAATTGACCGTGCATCACCGAAACACGCAATCCTTGCGAGCAATACATCCACGCTGCTCCCGAGTGCTCTGGCAACAGCCACGAAGAGACCTGAGAAAGTCCTTGTCTCCCATTATTTCAATCCCCCGTACCTGCTTCCTCTGGTAGAGCTGGTCAGGCATGACGGAACTTCCGATGAGACAGTGCACGTCATGTTTGAACTTCTGAAGAAGGTGGGAAAGACTCCCGTCATCGTCCGGAAGGAAGCGCCGGGATTTATCGGCAATCGCCTTCAGGCAGCACTCTTCCGGGAGGCCCTCTCTATCGTGGAGCACGGCATCGCGAGTCCGGCAGATGTTGACGCCGTGATCAAGGGCGGTTTTGGCAGACGCCTCGCGGCGGCAGGAGTCTTCGAGATATGGGAGATTGCGGGGTGGGATCTCATTCTTTCGATTTGTGAGAATCTCTTCCCGTCGCTTGAGTCGACGAAGTCTGTATCACCGGTCCTGAAGGAAAAAGTGAAGAGGGGAGACCTGGGGACGAAAACAGGACGGGGCTTCTATGAGTGG
>JBGPYM010000330.1:0-3003 GCA_041493205.1 Bacteroidota bacterium | reverse complement strand
TCCGTGACGTTTCCGCTGTACAAGGACTACCGGTTCGCCCTCCCGGGACAGAAACACTTCGAAGAGAAGCTGGCGCAGTTCAACCCCGATCTGCTCCACATTCATAGCCCGTGCCCGCTGGGGCATGCGGCTGTCCGGTACGGCCGCCGGGCCGGGATCCCTGTCGTGGCAACCTATCACACGCATTTCCCGAGCTACGCAAAATACTACAAGATCAAAGCTCTGGAGACTTTCAGCTGGGGGTTCCTCCGGAAGCTCTATAATGAGTGCGAACGGGTCTACGTTCCCTCCGAGCCCATCAGAAAAGAACTCCGGATGCACGGGTTCGCCACAACGGATTTTCTCCCCCACGGGGTGGATACGGCCACATTCAATCCCGCGCACAGGTCGGAGGCATGGCGGCATGACCTCGGACTCGACGGCACAACGGTGCTCCTGTTTGCCGGCCGCCTGGTATGGGAAAAGGATCTGCGCACGCTTGCCGAAGCATACCGCATCATCACTGCGCGCCGGGATGATGCACGGTTTGTCCTGGCCGGAGATGGACCCGTCCGTTCCGAACTCGAGCAGTTGATGCCGGGCGCACTTTTCCTCGGCCAGCTCTCAGGCGACGATCTCTCACGCGCCTATGCCTCCAGCGACGTGTTCGTCTTCCCGTCAACGACGGAAACATTTGGCAATGTCACTCTTGAAGCGATGGCGTCCGGCATCCCTCCGGTGTGTGCGCGGGAGGGTGGCGCCTGGGGGTTCGTGCGGTCAGGAACGACGGGCCTTCTCGCGGAGCCCCGCGACGGCGCGGATCTGGCCCGGCAGGTGGAGTATCTGCTTGACCGTCCGGAGCGGAGACGGGCGATGGGGAACGCTGCGCTGGCTTTCGCGCAGGAGCAATCGTGGGACCGCATCGTTGACAGGCTGCTCGCGAGCTACTCTGAAGTGGTCGCGATGAAGGGGAGGAGGAAGGCGGCGTGACGCGACCTTTCACGATCGCGCATATCTCCGACCTTCACCTCAGTGCGGAACACAAGCGGCACAATCTCCGGCGCGCCCGCCGCCTCCTCACGTCCGTTGCGGCGCACGCCGTGGACCACGTGATCCTGACAGGGGATGTCGCCGCCGATGCCGAGCGGAGGGATTTCGAGGTCGCACGCCGGCTCTTCAAATCTCACGGGCTTCTGGATCCCCTCAAACTCTCCCTGATCGTCGGGAATCACGACATCTTCGGAGGGGTCCACACCGCGGAGGACATCCTGACATTCCCGCGGCGGTGCAGGGAAATCGATTACGATCGCAAAGTGGAAGAGTTCAGGGCGCACTTCCATGAAACGTTCGGGCGGTCGATGTTCGCATCCCACAGCAAGCCGTTCCCGTACGCGAAAATTCTCGGAGACTTCGTATTGATAGGCGTGAATTCCGTTGCAGTCTACTCGGGCGTCAGAAATCCAGTCGGATCAAACGGCGGGGTGGATGACGGACAGTACCGAAAACTCCGCCTCCTCCTTGAAGCACCGCCGCTCAGGGGAAAGCGGAAGATACTCATGATCCATCACCACTTCTACAAGGTGCCTCAGATTCCCTCCGGGACTCTCAGTTCGGTCTGGGGGGCCATTGAGCGGCAGACGATGAAACTACGGGGTAAGAAACGGCTCTTTGAACTGTTCCGTGAACATGAGGTGGCGCTTGTCGCGCACGGTCATGTCCATACGAACAGCGCCTATGACCGCAGGGGAGTGAGGTTTCTGAACGGCGGCGGCTCGCTTCTCGGGCCCGCAAGCCCGCACGTTTCGTTCAATCTTATCCAGATCACACACGAAGCAATTGCCACCCGGACAATCACCGTGCCGGATGAGCGACCGTCGGTTCCCGCCGCGCAGGATCAACCCGTTCACGCTCCGGAACCAGAGCTCCAGGCCGCGTAAGCGTTCCCTCTCCGGCCCGTCTCCTGCGATGAGCCTCCCGCATGGGAAATGGCTTAACAATTTGTTAATACCGGGGTAACACTACGGTAAGATTCAGAGAGTATATTTGCGCCTGTTCAAGCCGCACACGAGCTCCACGTTCACCCCATGCAGAGAACCAGTATCACCCCGAAAACGGCATTCACTCACAATCCAGGAAGGACACAGATGCGGATAATCGCATGCGGACTCTTCTGCCTTGCACTGTTGGGTGCGGCGGACGTTCACGCCCAGGGAAAATTCACCGGGTACATGTTCGGCGATTACTTCTATAACGTCGGGCGCGATACGTCTATCGCCAAGTTGTCCAATGTAGCAGCGACCAGCGGCGGCAAGGCGTTTCAGGCGTTCCAGATTCGGCGGATCTATTTTGCGTACGATAACGATATCTCGGAACAATTTGTGACGAGGTTCCGTCTCGAAGGGGACTTCACTGCGGTGGAGGGCGGGTCCGCGGCCGCCCAGAAGCTGTTCATCAAGGACGCTTTTCTCCGCTGGAAAAACGTGTTCGCGGGAAGCGATCTGATTTTCGGCGTGCAGCCCACTCCGGCGTATGATATCGCGGAAGGGGTCTGGGCATATCGGTCGCTCGAAAAGACCATCATGGACCTGCGGGGCATCATCTCTTCCCGCGACCTCGGGGTGTCCCTCAAGGGGAAACTGGACGAAGGCGGGATATTTAACTACTGGCTGATGGTGGCCAATAACAGCAGCACCAACACGGAGAACGACAAGTACAAGCGCTATTCGGTGCTCATACAGATCAAACCGTCAAAGCACTTCCAGGCGACGCTCCACGGCGACTATAAGGACCAGGCGAACATCAACGATCCGAAGAGTACCGCTGTACCACCCGCGACGCTCTCGAATGCGGCGCTGACCGGCTCCGCGTTCGTCGCCTATACGGAACCGGATGTGTTCTTGATAGGCGGTGAGGCGTTCCTCCAATCGACGGCAAACGGGTTCCTTGATCCCGCCACCGTGACACTGGTCGCCCGGAAAGCACTCGGGATTTCACTGTTCGGCTGGTACAATGTTTCTCCGATGG
>JBGPYM010000192.1:0-6334 GCA_041493205.1 Bacteroidota bacterium | reverse complement strand
GCCGCTCGGGTCAATGAATTCAAACTGGAAGTTGCCGCGACCGTACGCCTTGTATTCGTTCAGCTCATCCAGCAGCGCACGGCGGTTGTTGTTGTACGGCGCGGGAAGGTCCTCGGTGAAGTACGCCTTCACGGTGACCTTGTCGTCCAGCCCGCTTACGAGCGCCTTGCTGGCGTCCGCAAGCGTAAAGAGCCTGTTCCGCGTCAGATCAAACCGTCCGAATAAACGGACGGACACCATGTTCACCAGCACGAGGATCGCAAGCACGATGACGATCCTCAGGAGAGTCTGCGTCCGGGCAGTTCGAGTGGTCATGGGCGCCTCACCATTTCCTTCGTTCGAGAGACGCGGTCGCCAGCAGAAGCGCGAAGCCGAGCACAGACCCGAAATAGATGATGTTGCGCGAATCGATCACGCCCCGCGCGATGTTCGAGAAATGGTAATCGATGGCGATGTATTCGAGCGTGGAGGCAAAACTCTCGGGAACGTAAATGAGCACCTTGTCCGCCATGAACAGCGCGAGCATGATCAGGAACCCGATGATGAACGCCACGATCTGATTCTCCGTGAGACTCGATGCAAAAACACCGATGGCGATGTAGACGCCCCCCATCAGCAGCAATCCGAGGTACCCGGTGACCACCGGCCCTGCATCGGGGCTCCCGATCGCTTCGAGTGTGATGAGGTAGAGGAGCGTGGGCGCAAGCGCCGCTGCCAGGAGCGTCCAGGCGGCGAGGAACTTTCCGAGAACGATTTCAATGTCCCGGATCGGCCTGGTCGCGAGGAGCTCGAACGTCCCCGATTTCTTCTCCTCGGCAATGAGCCGCATGGTCACCGCCGGGGCGAAGAACAGAAATACGAGAGGGACAAGCTCAAAGACTATGCGCAGGGAGGCAGTGTTGTTCAGAAAGAGGTTGCTGGTGAAAAACCACCCGATGATGGCCAGGAAGACGACGATCACCACGTAGGCCACGGGGGAATTGAACGACGACTGGAGTTCGCGGCGGAAGATCGCGCCGATGTTCGAGAGACGGAGAGTGCTCATGGCGGTCAATGCTCTGCGGTGGTAAGTTTGTGGAAAACTTCTTCAAGCGTTGTGGCACGGCGGTGCAGCTCGAGGAGCACCCATCCTTCGGTCACGGCCGTCCGGAAAAGCGACTCCCGCACGTCGTTTCCCCGCTCGCAATGGACCTCGAAGCTGCAGGTGCCTTCCGGGTGTGCGAGGAGCGTCACGTTGCTGATCCCCGCGAGGGCTTTCAGCTTCGGGGCGACGACGTCCAGCGGATGGGCGGGGGTCCTGAACTCGACCGTGAGCCTGTCCGCGCCGTGGAAGTCGCGCGCAAGCTGCTCCGGCGTCCCGTCCGCCACAATCGCTCCCTCGTTGATGATAAGGACGCGGTCGCATGTGGCCTGCACTTCCGAAAGAATATGGGTGGAAAGGACCACCGTCTTCGCGCGCCCCAGCTCCTTGATCAGGTTCCGGATTTCGACGATCTGGTTCGGATCGAGGCCGCTCGTGGGTTCGTCCAGGATCAGGACCTCGGGGTCGTGGATCATCGCCTGTGCAAGCCCGACGCGCTGCCGGAAGCCTTTCGACAGCTCACCGATGTCCTTCTGGCGGACCGTCTCGAGCCCGCAGACGTCCACCATTTCCTTGATCCGCTGATGGACCTGCGGGTTCCGCATGCCGTGCAGGCGCGCGGAATAATCGAGATACTCCCGGACGTTCATGTCCAGATACAGGGGGTTCATTTCCGGGAGGTAGCCGATCTTTCGGCGCACGTCGAGGGATTTGTCGATGACGTCCAGACCGTCCACTTCCACGGTACCGGATGTCGGCGGCATATAACAGGTGATGATCTTCATCGTGGTGGTTTTCCCCGCCCCGTTGGGGCCGAGGAATCCGAGGATCTCGCCGGTCCGGACATCGAACGTGATGTCGTTGATGGCGGATTGCTCCCCGTACTTCTTCACCAGGTTGCGAACAGCAATGGACATGGGACCTGCCGGAGTGTGTTACATGCGATGCAGTGCAGGCGCGGTTTGCGCGGCAAAAAATTTACAAAAGCGTCGGAAGAGAATCAAGGGCGCGGCGCGGCGCGGACGCGCCGTGCGAACACGATACAGAAGGCCTCTAAAATCGAGACAGCAAACGCGGCCGTGGGAGAGCCGTCCCACTGCCATCCCACCACCCCGACCAGCAGCGCGAACACGAGCGATGCCAGGAAGAGCGTAATCGCCGGAACCACGATGAGCCAGCGCGTATGGAAACCGAAGCCGGCCGCCACAGCCCCGAACAGGACCGCAACCATACAATAGAAGACGAACTCCTCGAGGCGGCCTGGCCCGGCGGAAGGGCTCCAGACGGCGTAAGAGAGAAACAACGCGCCAAGCAGCGCATTGACAAGAAGGCAGACAACCCGCATCACAATCGGGCCTTGTTGTCATGGGACTGGCCCGGCTGCAGTGTGACGGGCTCGGCTGTAGTGGGACGGGCGTCCCTGCCCGTCAAACCTCGCAGTAGGAGGGGCGTCCCCCGTCCTGTCCGCCTTCGGCGGACGGACGAGGCTCGTCCCGCCAGTGGCGGGACGGCCGCCCGTCGAACCTCTCCGCTCACGCCTTTGGCCTTACGGGTATGATCATCCAGGCGACACAGTACCCGATGACCAGGGGGATAACGCCGGTGAGGATCGCGCACACCACTGTGATGAGGCGGACGATCGTCGGGTCCATATCCAGATATTCCGCAATGCCGCCGCACACGCCCCCCACCTTCTTGTCAGTAGGGGAAAGATAGAGTCGTTTCATGGTTGTCCTGTTTGAATTGAGCTTGTGCAGAAGAATCGCTACGTTATAGCATGCAGGCCCCGCACCTGCCACCGGAGGAGAAATCAACATGCAATTCAAAAAGCAGATGATTGTCATCGGCGACAGGATACTCCTGCAGCTCGAGGACGGCGAAGACAAGACAAAATCGGGACTCTATCTCCCCGCGTCCGTGCGCGAAAAGGAAAAGGTCGCGATGGGGCGCGTCGTGAAGGTCGGCCCGGGCTACCCCATCCCGAATCCCAATTATACCGAAGACGAACCCTGGTCCACGCAGAAAGATCCCATGCGGTACATCCCGCTTCAGGCCAAGGAAGGGGATTACGCCATCTTCCTGAGGGAACAGGGGATCGAGGTGGAATTTGAAGAGCGCAAATATCTCATCGTCCCGCAATCAGCGGTCCTGATGATCGTCCGCGAAGAACTCTCCGAGCTCTAGGAGCGCCGGCGTCCCCGCCGGCGGCTTTTTCTCAGGCGACAGTAATCTCTTTCGCCAGGTACACATCCTGAATGGCATTCAACAGTGCCGCCCCATCCTTCATCGGCTTCTGGAATGCCTTCCTTCCTGAAATCAATCCTGTCCCTCCCGCACGCTTGTTGATGACGGCGGTCTTTACGGCTTCTGCCAGGTCGTTCTCACCCGACGGACCCCCTGAATTGATCAGTCCGGCCCGCCCCATGTAGCAATTGGCCACCTGGTACCGGGTCAGATCGATCGGATGATCGGTCGTCAGTTCCGTGTAGACCTTCTTGCTCGTCTTTCCGAAGTTCAGGGCCGTGTACCCCCCGTTGTTCTCCGGCAGCTTCTGCTTGATGATGTCCGCTTCGATCGTCACACCGAGGTGATTCGCCTGGCCGGTCAGATCGGCCGACACGTGATAGTCCATCTCCTTCGTCTTAAACGCGGCATTCCTCATGTAACACCAGAGGATGGTCGCCATCCCGAGCTCGTGCGCGTATTTGAACGCCGCAGAGACCTCCTGAATCTGCCTCTTCGATTCCTCTGACCCGAAGTAGATCGTGGCGCCGACTGCAACGCTCCCCATCTCAAATGCCTGGTCGATGTCGCCGAACATGATCTGATCGTAGGTGTTCGGGTAGGAGAGAAACTCGTTGTGGTTGATCTTCATGATGAACGGGATCTTGTGCGCGTACTTCCTGGTAACCGATCCCAGGACCCCGAGGGTCGAAGCGACCGCATTGCAGCCCCCCTCGATAGCCAGTTTGACGATGTTTTCCGGGTCAAAATAGGCGGGATTCGGGGCAAATGAGGCCCCGGCGCTGTGCTCAATCCCCTGGTCAACCGGGAGGATAGAGAGGTATCCCGTTCCGGCCAGCCGGCCGTGTCCGTACAGCTCGGAGAGGCTCCTCAGAACTCCTGCCTTGCGGTCGGTGGAAACGAACACGCGGTCGATAAAATCCGGCCCCGGCAGGTGAAGCATTTCCTTGGCAATGGTCGTGCATTTGTGGTCCAGCAGGTTCCGCGCATCTCCCCCCAGCAGCTGTTCTAATTCCTTGAATTGCATTGTAGAGTTCTCCTTGCGAGGTCGTTATTCGGTTTCAGGCGTGGATTCCAGCCCCCAATATACCCAAAAAGGCCCGTATTCTCAATAGAAAAACAGACCACCACTCAGCCACTCTTACTCTCTTTCCTCTGTGCCTCTGTGGTGAAAACTCTGGCCTGCGGATGGTAGAAATTACCTTACATGCGAAGAAGTGTAGCAAAATATACGGCTCTGTCGCCTCAAATGGACGGTGTTCCCCTAAAATTTTGCACGAAAACGCAAAACCTTTCTGGCATGAAAATCGTATATCAAGTAGACAGATGTGGAACAGTCAGGGAAGGAGGGCGCCATGAGAATCCAGTATCGCTTCGCCAGACTTACCAAGGACCAGCGGGAACTTCTGGAAATGGTCCTCATGGAGGAGATGGATGTTCAGCGCTGGTACTCCGTCACGTTTGTCACGGCCCTCGGCCGGGAAGCCATCCTTACCCTTCAATAAGTAAAGGACTCTGAAGCATGAGAACTCTGACGATCACTGCGTTGATGGCGACACTGGTTGCGTTGCCCTGGTTCCTCCACAAACGCCGGACCCGGCTGCAGGTGGTTCGGGTCGAGTCCGGCGTCAATCCTCCCGAGGATCCGCGCAGATACGATCTGTTCGATTTCATGAGTTGATCTGAAGGACTTCGCTCGGGACCCGCGGGTGGGAAACGGGTCCCTTGTACACAAGACGGAGGGTGCGCCGGTGGGTCGCACCCTCCGTTCTATTTTCAGGGATTTTCAGCACCCCCGCCTTCCGATACCCCGTTTTCTGGCCTGTTCCGCCTCGAAAAACTCTTGCTATTCAGTTCTTGAAGTACTATCTTTATGCCGCAAACTACAGTACACCGTTTTTGCACTTTTAATGGTTCCGTTGTAACGGAGGGAGACCTCTGGGACGGACGGCAATCGCTCGTAACAGCGGTGATAGTTGAGGGACGACACCCGCTACCCGACCTGTTGGCTATTAAGAGGCAATAAATCAGGTGCCCCGATTGGGGGCGGCTTTGCCGTACGATTTCAGGAACATCTTTCCGAAAGGAGATTCCCATGGAAAAGGGAGTCGTGAAGTGGTTCAACGGAGCCAAAGGCTTTGGATTCATCCAACGCGAGTCGGGCGAAGACGTTTTCGTCCATTACAAGGCGATCGTTGGTGAAGGCTACAAGACGCTGAACGAGGGCGACAAGGTCCAGTTCGACGTTGAGAAGGGGCCAAAGGGTCTACAGGCGTCGAACGTCACGAAGATCTGACGTTTCCGCTGAATTACGGCACAGGCCCCGGCGTTTCAGCCGGGGCTTTGTTGTTTTCCACGTGTACATCATAAGGATGGATGCATGACAGGTACAGTGAAATTCTTCAATGGAGCTAAAGGATACGGGTTCATAACGGCCGAAGGCGGAGAAGAAATCTTCTTTCATCAGAGCAACGTCAAGCAGACAGGGTTCCGCGATACATTGAAGCAGGGGGATCTGGTCACCTTCGAAATCAAGACTGAACAAAAGGGGAAAAGGGCGATCAACGTCGTCCGGACATAACCTTTCGCATGGCCACCGTTCGCGTTGGTCTGTGCCTGGACCAGAACGCCCCCGACGATAGGAGGGCCCGGCGGCGACTCAAATGGTCCGACTTCCTGGTCTTTCCGGAAATGGTCGACAGCGGCTACGCGGCACTCAGGAACGGTGCCGCGCCCCACACGCCCGGAGACATGCTCCTCCGGCGCTTCGCTGAGCTCTCCCGCACCATTGCCCCCTGCTGCATCGGCGGAAGCGTCTACCTCCGCAACCCCCCTCCCGCAACCAGCAACACGTCCATGGTATTCACCCGCGGACGGCTTGCATTTCGCTATGATAAAATCCACCTGTTCCGTCCCTCCGGCGACCACCTCTACTTCCGGCCGGGGAAGAGCATCGGTACGTTCGCCGTGCGCCTGCAGGCAGGCCGCATCCGGTGCGGCGTCATTATC